>JAQVYP010000139.1 GCA_029004655.1 Oscillospiraceae bacterium
AAAAAAACAGTTGAAATAAGTTATTTAAGCCAGAAAACTGCCAAGTATTTTCATAATCACTTGGCAGTTTTATTATTTGTTCACGCTGATAATTGAATTTTTCCTCTATGTGTCCGAATTTCAGCAATGATCCATATTACAAACGGAATTATCAGTTGAAATGGTATGGCATATATATAATAAGAATCACTTGCAAAAATAAAAATTTCCATAATGTTTGAGAAGGAAGTAAAACATATAGCAACCATCAACACGCATGTAGGTACGATAAGCTGTTTGGGGTCTTTAACTCCAAATAGTTTTGCAAGACCATTAGAAGCAGCAAGTAGGCATACCGTTATTTTAGTAAGTCCCGCTAGAATAAAACTGATTGCAATAGTTGATTCAATTCTTGTAAGAAAATCTCCTATAGAAATAATTCTTGTGGTTGTATATGAAGGATAGTACTCTGAGCTAAGCATCCCCGGACCAAGTACTACAATATTTCGCAGAACAGCAAATAATAAAACCAGAGATCCGAATAATATAGCTGTAATATAAACTTTATAGGGATTGGTACCACTTTTTACGGAACCGAACATACCCATAATCAAAACTGTTTCCGCAAGAGGAAAACTAAAGATTTTATATGAGGACAGGGAAATATTACCTATATCATGATTAAAAATAGGCAATAGATTACTAAAATCAGCGTCTTTAAATGAAAAAATCATGATTATGGCAACAAATACCATGGTAATAATTAAGGTGATAACCGACCAATTTCCAAAAGTTGACAAATTGCTTTTTGCTAAATATATTACCAGCACCAATATAGGAATGATAATAACAAAGTGAGGGGTGTTTGGTAAGTCACTCAATGCAATAAACTCATGAAAATTACACATAACTAAGCCACCCAAGTGTAATGCATACCATATAATGAGTATAATAAAAAATTTGCTACCAATTTTCCCGACCAGTGTTTCCACAATATCACAGAAATTTTTTTCAGGAAAAAGATGCAATATTCTTGCATATACTAATACAACCGGTATGCTGAAAGCACACGCCAGTATCAATGAAATCCAGGAGTCTTGTTCTGAATTTGAAGGTATTCCCATGATTACAGTGCTTCCAAAAATAAATAACACTATTATACATATCATTTGTTTGGATGATAATCTGTCTTTTGGCATAGTTGTATCACTCCTCACTCTATTTAGGACTTATAAATGTTTGAATTAGTTTGTGAATCTGCATAGTCATACTGGGAACAGTAATGTCCAAATTATCCAGTATCAAAATCACAAATGTAAACAAAATAATGACAGAATATATCCAATTTGTTTTTTTGGGATTGCTTTTAAAATTTGGTTTAAAATCAATCAGAATAATGCAAATATAGAATAATACGATAAACAATATTTCCAAGTATTCCCCCTGCTTTCAGGATTATTTTATTTGGGATGTATCTTTAATTGCAATTTTAGGCTTAACTTCAACTTCTAAATTAGAAAATGTTTCATCCCAGGTGCTGCTTAACTTATTCCATAGCTTTGGATTCTTTTTATTAATGTAATTTCCAAATCCAAAAATATCAGTTTGATATTTTGTTTGTACTTTTTTAATTACAGAACTAATATTTTCACCTAATAGCATTCCGGTGGTTTCTTCAAGTTTTTGTATTTGTTTTTCGTCAGTACTATTGAAATATCCTTCAATTTCACCTAAATGAACATTAACTTTGGGTTCAACTATCATTTTAATTTTATTATCCGTATATGTGTATGATAATCTAGTTTTATTACTAACTATTTCTAAAGATATTTTTTTTATATCACTATTAATATTTTCAAAGGCAAGTACCCCTCCCTCAACCTCATTAACAACAAATGAATAATACTTAGTTTCTTCAGGGAATAAATAGCCTTTGAGCTTATCCTCTTTAAATATAGCGATTCCATTTGCTTCGGTGATAGTTATATTGTTTTTCTTATTGTTTTTAAACGCAGGAAGTACAAGAGATATTTCTTCACTTTTTAAAATATTATAAGTCTGATAAAGGCTACTGTTTACAGTTGACAAGGTGACTTTTGCATCCTCAGTAATTATAGAGTCAATTTGTGTTGATATAATTTTTTCATCTGTATATTCAGACGTTAAAATATCTTTTGCACTTTTTTCTTGTGAAATAACAAGTTTTGTTGTTTCTCTCAACTCTTTATCTCTTAAAAAGAAGTCTATTATAGGCTTCATACCCTCTTTTGCAATGGATTCATTGACAACAATTACTTGTGCTGCACCAAAATATAATTTGTTGCTGAGTTTTGACTTGGCGTTTCTTATAGCTTCAAATATAGTTGTTCCGGTTGAATCAATAATTTTAGGTTTTACACCTTCATCTTTCGAAGATGACTTTACATCATATATTTCAAAAGCCAATTGATATTCGTTGGAGGCTTGATCTTTATCTATTGTAATTCCGGAAACAATTGTTATTTGACTTATAGGTATATAGTCCCAGCATCCGGTAAGGGGTAATACCATTAATATCATCACACATAAATAAGCTATTCTCTTAATCATCAGTATTTTCACCGCTGCTTTTTAATCTCACTTTATCTGTGGATATGACACTCGGGCGGGTTATCATTTGCCACCAAGGTGCCCTTATAACAATATCTTTTATTTCCTGATACTTTATTGATCTCATTGGTACAAACTGTGATACTCCAAATGACTTTAGGTTTAAGACGTGGATTAGTATTAATAGTAAACCACATGCCAATCCTTCAAGTCCCAGAAAAGAGGCACAAAAAAGCAAAAAATAGCGACACACAATATTGGCTGAATTCATTTTTGGCACTAAAAGACTGGTAATTCCCGTAATTGCAACTACAATAATCATTGGCGCGGATACAAACTTTGCCGTTACTGCTGATTGACCGATAACCAGTGCGCCGACGATGCTAAGGGCTTGACCGACATTGGACGACATACGAATTCCTGTTTCTTTCAAAACATCAAATATGATTAACATGACAAAGGCCTCTATCCCCGTAGGAAACGGTACACTACTGCTGTCCATTGTTATGCTTACTAGGAGCGGTGTCGGCAGTATTTCATGATGAAAGGCGACAATTGCAATATAAAATGCTGGTACGATAAGGGTAATGATTAAGGCAAGCATTCGTAACAGCCTGGAAAATGATGCATAGTAAAAGTTTAAATAATAGTCTTCACTACTCTGAAAATTCTCGACGAAAAGATATGGGGCTGTAATCACAACAGGTGTTCCATCTACAAAAATGGCTATTCTGCCTTCTAAAAGTTTACCTACTACTACATCAGGGCGTTCGGTATTACCAATCGACTCAAAAGGCGACCATCGGCAATCTGTAATTAATTCAGATAGATATTGAGAACCTAATACCCCATCGATATCTATTTTGTCAAGACGTTTATATAAGTCTTTTAAAATATTTTTATTAACCAGACTATCCATATAGCAAACACAAGCTTTTGTTTTTGTTCTCTCACCAAATGTATAAAATTTCATTTTAAGTTCATTTGTTCTTATTTTACGGCGTACCAAAGATAAATTTGTTATAATAGCTTCGGAAAATCCTTCTCGAGGTCCCTTCAAGTTTCTTTCGCTTTCCGGTTCGCTGATTGCTCGAGTTTGCAAGCCCTTAGAATTTAAGATGAGTGCCTCTGCTTCTCCATCCATAAATAAGATGCTATCACCATAGTTTATAGATTCAATAATTTCTGCCCAATTTTGGGTTTTTTTAACCTCATTAATCATGACGACGCTATTTATCAGAGTATCCATTGAGATTTTCTTCTGTTTTTCCAGATCTATTAACATTAGAGGCTTTATTATACTATCATTTATAATAACGGAATTGACAAGTCCATCCATATATGCAATTAAATAATTTAGCTTTCCTTTATTATCACTTTCAATTGGTCTGGTAACTAAAACGTCATTATCTACAAATATTTCTTTAAGTGTGCTTAAGTTTTTTTCTATTGAACTCGATAAAAGATCATTATTTACTTCAATTTGGATTTGTTTCAGCTTTTCGTCTATTACATTTTTCTTGTTTTTTGAATTAAATCCGAACATAAACAAACCTCCATTTTTAGGATAAAAAACATATAACAAATGGGTTAAATACTAAATATTATTAATTATTATTTACGTTTTATTGCTTTTAATTCAAAATTTTAGGTTTTAATTTTCAGTAATAAAAAAATTAAGTAGAAACCTTATAAAAAACAAAGATGTAGGTATTATACCCACATCATCAAAATTATCAGAAAGTATGTTAAATTTGCTTAAGCCTTAATCTCACCCGCATAGCGAGTGATTGTTGAGAACTACGTCTGCGGACGTAGTTCTCTTTGATTAAATTACTAAATTAATAAGGAGCTACATCATATTGTGATATAGCCCCTTATACTAATTCCAATTAAAAAGTGACCAAGATTTGCGAGGATTTTGTTTGTGAGACAAGGCGGAGGACGAAGGCGGGCTATCGCCCGCCGAGAACGACAACGCAGTCTCGCAAACAAAAGACCGCGAAGATTGGTTGATTTTTATTTGGAATTAGTATTACTTCTATTTTTCAGAGTATTCGATTGCATGAACCGGACAAGCCTTTATGGCACTTTGTAGTTTTTCAAAATCAAGTAATTCTTTGTAATACTCTTTGACAGCAACTTTATTTATCGGCACTTTCTGCCCAGCAAAAGTCAAATTCTGTATTGCAGACCATGCCGAAGCTGTTGCACCTGAAGAGCGTCACCGTTGCCCAACATAAACATGATTGAAAGCGGCTCTACCATACAACGATCCACATTATCTGTCAGAAAATTTCCTTTACCCTGCATACAGCGCACTACACCAATCAGTTCCAAAGCCCTTATTGCTTCACGGATAGTGGCTCGTGAAACGCTCACTTCCTCCGCCATGATATTCCTCCGTATGGTTCAAAAATGCTACTCAGATTGTTGACAAATACCATTGGATCAGACAGGTTATCTGGGCTTTTGAAGCGGTAAGGAAACAAGAACAACAGAAATTCAGCTAAACTCACAGGCAATATTTTAAAAGGTCGAAAACATTGCTTACAAGGCGT
>JAQVYP010000140.1 GCA_029004655.1 Oscillospiraceae bacterium
AAAACAGAAAATATTATATATTCAATTGATAATTTTAATCTTAGTATAAGAAAAACTTTGAAAATAGCTTTAAAAATATATTTATATGTCTAAAAAAATACCGCCTACACTTTTGTGTGGACGGTATATTTATTGTATTAGATATGTTCTGCATCGATTATTTCGGCAAAATCAGCCTGAATAACGGCTGAAAGTGAATTAGCGTTTATTTCAACTTGGTATCCAACACGGCCGGCACTTACAAATATCGTGTTGAATCCACGTGCACTTTCGTGAATGACAGTGCGAAACAGTTTTTTCATTCCTATCGGAGAACAACCTCCATGAATATATCCGGTCAGAGGCAGAAGCTCCTTTTGTTTAATCATGTCAATTGATTTGACTCCAACAATTTTTGCCGCTTTCTTTAAATTTAAATTGCAAGCCACAGGCACCACAAACACAAAGTGGACACCATTATTGCCAACTGTAACCAATGTTTTAAACACGTGGTCAGCATTTTCGTCTAAAGCAGCAGCAACTGAGACACCATCCACTATAGTTTGATCGTAATTAAATTGATTATATGCAATTTTCTTTTGGTCTAAAATTCGCATTACATTAGTTTTATCCATTAAAAATCCCTGCTTTTATTTCATATATAAGAAAACATGACTAAAAGATAAAAAATCCATAAACCCTCGTATAATAAAGGATCATGGACTTTTTTTGGTGCGCTTGGAGGGATTCGAACCCCCGACCTACCGCTTAGAAGGCGGTTGCTCTATCCGACTGAGCTACAAACGCATTTGCAATTTTTAGGTTTAAATAAACCATCAATTGTGCTATAGAAGAAAACAAAATTATAAAAAACTAACTGTCCGTAACATTCATGTATTACTTTACAGCAAGGTGTATTATATCACATTTAGGTGTTCGATGCAATACATTATTTCACTATATATTAATAAATTTAGCAGAATATCGCAAAATGAACAATACCTTATTATGATTCTATTGTACAATAAAATACACATTCCTTGAATTGGAATGTGTATTAAATGTTATGGAGCGGGTGATGGGAATCGAACCCACGTAACCAGCTTGGAAGGCTGGAATTCTACCATTGAACTACACCCGCATATCTTAGCGACGGTGTATATTTTATCATATACACCGTCTCAAGTCAAGCGTTTTTCTAATTAATTTCACAAACAATTTCAATTTCTTTATCAGCAGTTACAGAAATACTTTTTATAGTTTTATCTCTGTTGTCAATCATGATGTTAACTATTTTGTCCTCAATATCTCGACGCACCAATCGCCTAATATCACGAGCTCCTCGTTTTTTAGATTCACAGTTTTGAGCTAAAAATTTACAAACTTTATTATCAAAGTTAAAATCTATTCCCTTTTCTTTCAAAATCGGTTTTAATTCTGAAACGATAAGCCCTGCAATAGTTTCAAGGCTATCAATTGATAATGGGTTGAAGATAACAACATCATCTACCCTACCCAAAAATTCGGGACGTAAAAACTCTTCTAAAGCTTTCATTGCTTTTTCTTTGCTTGCCTGATTAATTGTTTTTCCAAAACCCATAAGTGATTCATTTGATTCGCTTCCGGCATTTGAAGTCATAACTATAATAGTATTTTCAAAATTAACTGTTCGACCCTGTGCATCGGTTATGCGGCCATCATCGAGTACTTGAAGCATGATATTAAGTACATCAGGATGGGCTTTTTCAATTTCATCCAGTAATATAACCGAATAAGGCTTTCTTCGAACTTTTTCAGTTAATTGGCCGGCTTCATCATAGCCGACATATCCCGGAGGAGATCCAATCAGCCTTGATACAGAATGTTTTTCCATATACTCAGACATATCAAGTCTTATAAGTGTTTCAGGAGTATTAAACAACTCATTTGCCAACACTTTTACAAGTTCGGTTTTTCCAACACCCGTAGGTCCAACAAATATAAATGATACAGGTCTTCGGTGTGTTGAAATTTGCATACTGGAACGTCGAACACCTGCAACAACAGCATCAACAGCTTGTTCTTGACCGATTACTTTTTCTGAAATTCGTTCTTTAAGATCTGACAACTTTTCTAGGTTACTTTGTTTAACTTTAACAGCAGGAATACCTGTCCACAGTTCAATAACATGTGCAAGATCATCAAAAGTCACTTGATTATCAGCTGCTTGAACATATAAATCAGAAGCTTTTTTTTGATATTTAGCCAGATCAGCTTTAACCATTGCCAACTGTTCATAATCTACATTTTCAACATTGGATTCCAACATTTCTGTCCTTTGTGATAATTCGGAAATTTTCTTGTTTGCAACATAAAGTTTGTCAATTGCCTTGTTACGTAAACAAGCACATGCACATGATTCATCAAGCAAATCGATAGCTTTATCAGGTAAAAATCTATCATTTATATATCTTTCAGACAAAACAACAGCACTATTAATAATATCATCACCAACAGTGACGCTATGATAACCTTCGTAATAGCCTTTTACTCCCAAAAGAACCTTGATTGTATCACTCACTGACGGTTCCTCGATCACAACAGGCTGAAATCTGCGTTCTAAGGCCGCATCCTTCTCTATATACTTCCTATACTCTTTAAATGTTGTGGCACCAATTACCTGTATTTCTCCGCGTGACAGAGCAGGTTTAAGAATATTGCCTGCACTCATTGACCCTTCGGAATCTCCTGCTCCAACAAGATTATGAATTTCATCAACAAAAAGGATTATATTACCGGCAGCTTTAACTTCATCTATAAGTCCTTTAACACGACTTTCGAATTGTCCTCTAAATTGGGTGCCGGCAACAAGGCCTGTTAAATCCAAAAGTTGAATTTCCTTATCAGACAGACGTGCAGGAGCATTGCCTGTGGCAATTTTGATTGCAAGTCCTTCCGCTATTGCAGTTTTTCCTACACCCGGTTCGCCAATCAAACAAGGATTATTTTTTGTTCGTCTTGATAGAATTTGTATAGTATGATATAATTCGTCCTCGCGTCCGATAATAACATCAAGTTCGCCATTTTTAGCTTTTTCAGTCAAATTAGTGCAATATTGATCTATAAATTTGCGCCTTTTCTGTTTTGGCTTCTTATTTTCCTTTTCTTCTTTCTCGTCAGTGCTCTTACCTACAAATTGAGTAGTATTATTTTCATCTTGCTGTGGTACCATAGAACCAAAAATATTATTTAAAAAAGGGAAGGTTGCAGCACCTCCCGATAATGAATCATTATCAATATTAGGATCTTCCGATTCTTCATTAAGTGCCATAATTTCCATGAACTGATCACTCATTTGTTCAATATCATCATCAGATATATTCATTTTATCAAGCATATCATTAATGGGTTTTATACCCGCTTCTTTTGCGCAAACAAAGCACAAACCTTTAGGTTCGCTTTGTTCTGTACTTCCGGGCCTCATTTCGGACACGAACACAACAGCCGGCCTCTTTTTACATTTATAAC
The DNA here is from genome assembly GCA_029004655.1 of Oscillospiraceae bacterium. GTDB lineage: Bacteria > Bacillota > Clostridia > Oscillospirales > Acutalibacteraceae > STF2-152. The sequence goes on from JAQVYP010000140.1 coordinate 3,487, forward strand.
AAAGGTTCATAAAATACATATCTCCTTAAAACATAGACAATAATTATTTTGCTAAATTAATTATATATCATTTTGGCTGTTATTTGTGAACTGATATTGAAGAAATAATTTAAAATAATTGATAAATGAAAATAACATGAATAAAAACGAAATACCAATTAGTCCATTTGTAATCAAAGATGGAATGTTCTGCACAATTTCTGTAAAAATAATTACAATCATTGTTATATATAAAATTACGGTAGATAACTTTCCCCACCATCTTGCGTATGGGGTTTCGTTATTGCGATTTTTAAGAATGAGTACCGTTCCCAATAATGTCATTATTTCCTTAACCAGCATTAATACTACCAAAGGAATTAAATTAATATGATGAAGGCATAAACAAATTAACACTGTTGCTTGAGTTAGTTTATCCGCAATTGGATCTAATACTTTTCCTAAATCTGTTATCATATTAAATTTTCTCGCAATAAATCCATCACAAATATCCGTAATTCCGGAAGCTGTAACAACAACACCGGCAATAAGATAATAATTTTCTAAATAAAACGCAACAAAAACCGGTATCAATGCAATTCTGATTATTGTGAGAATATTGGGAATAGTCACTATTTTCTTCAAGTTTTCACTTCCCTAGGTTTATTTCAAGAAAGGGTTAAACGTGCATATATATTTAAATATATATGAAGAATCAATTGCTTCCTTTGTAAAAATGAAAAACCCATTATTAGTTACTGAAATGATAGTTGATAAAATAAAGCAGAAAGCTGCCGCAATAACAACACCTTTAGCGACTCCAATGCAGCCACCCAGTATTTTGTTTATACTTCCGACGATAGGAAGGTTGAAAATCTTGTTAATTGCTTTTGCAAGAAATCTAACCAAGAACATAAGAACAGCAAAAATCAATGTAGTTAAAAATGCTTGCATAAGAGCTGTAATTATAGGCCTTGCGACTGTCAGTGTTATATTGTCAGCGACTTGACTCATTGAGTCGCCGGTGTTTTGCTGCGCAATGGCATTAATATCGATTTTTAAAGCATCAGCACCACTAACAACAAATGAAGGAAGGCTTTCTTTAATGCTATCAACAACAGATGTTCCCTTTTCTAACAATTTATCTTCGATACCGCTGGATATTTTAGGTCCAATTTGATTATCAAAAATCTGTGTTGCTAAAGTTCCGCTAATACTTACCGCAATCATTAATGCTAATATAAACCCGGTAAGTTCAATAAAAGTCCTTACAAAGCCATGTTTTGCAGACTGTAAAACGATAAACAGAACTATTGCAACAATAATTAAATCGAGAATAATACCCATAAAAGTGCCCTCCTGTTAATTGTAAGTATAAGTGGTTAATTCTGACTTCGAAATAGCTGCTACCATGTTATTATTTATATCCGAAACTAATAATGCATTATAACCGCAATCAATGATATTTGCAAGCTTTCCGTCAATAGTATAGCAAAGAATTGTATTATCAGACAAACAATATATGACATCATCGCATACAGCAATATCTTTAATAACTCCACTAGACGAAAAATCAGCAATTGTTTTTCCATTGTTATCAAACACACTTATTTCATTTGAAATAGAATTGTTAATTC
>JAQVYP010000141.1 GCA_029004655.1 Oscillospiraceae bacterium
ATCACTGCGAACAACGAGTCCCTTTTTTACCAGTTTTTCAAGAATATTTGATTCTGCAGATAATCCAAAATTCTGATATAGTTTTTCACGATTTGTATCCGTCCCTGAATCAAAAAGAAACTGTGATATTTGTTTTAAATCTCCGTCAAGCGAATCGATATCTTGTTGTGTAATCAATTCGTTAATGCAATATGTTTCAATTATATGATAATTGATTCCGGGAGGTAATATTGCCTTGATTGCGTCAAACCATGTGCAAAAAGTATATTCTTTTAAAAATTCCGCTAACTGAATCATTTCGTCTGTAAAAAGTGGTTTTTCATCAATAACTGATAAAATCGGCTTGGTTTTATCAGATAAATCTTCAGCAGAAAATCCGATAATCATACCAAGTCGATTTTTGTTACCTCTTCCAAAAGGAACCAAAACACGGCAACCCGGTTGTGCAACACTTACTAGCTGAGTTGGCACAAAATAGTCGTATGGCTTGTCTATATGAAAAACCGCTTGATCAACAACAACACGGACAAGAACGGTACTTCCCACAACAAGCCACTCCTAACACAAGCAATAATCGTTCAAATCGTAGGGGCGACCTGTTGTCGCCCGAAAACCGATTAATCTACAAATTGTCTGACATTTCATTAATAGCAATAGTAACAGGTTTTTCAGTGATAACTTCTCCGCTTTGCTCTGCAGTATCAGCAATTTCACGAGCGCGTTTTGCTATGTCAAGCACCAACTTATAACGACTATCTGTTGACATAATTAATTTACCTATTGCAGGATTCAACATTTTTAAGCACCTCTTCAATTAAATATTTTTTTCTGTCGATTGAATTTCTTTGACTTAGAATAATATTCGATAAATCTCTTACCGCATCTTCTAAAACATCATTAACAACTATATAATTGTATTCCTTTGCTCGAGTAATTTCTTGGATTGAAGAATTCATTCGCTTTTCAATAACTTCGGGCTTTTCAGTCCCACGTCCTGATAGTCTTTTATTCAACACTTCAAATGATGGCGGCATAATAAATATGCTGATAACCTCCGGCATTATCTTGCGAACATTCGCGGCACCGTTAACATCAATTTCAAGAATGATATCTGTTCCGTTTTCAATACATTCCTGCACCAGTGCTTTTGGAGTTCCATAAAAGTTACCACAGTATTCATTATGTTCAAGTAACATATTATTATCTAACATGAAAAGGAATTTTTCATGAGTAATAAAGTTGTACTTTTCACCCTCAGTCTCCCCCTCACGCATTGGACGAGTAACGGAAGAAATTGAAAATTTTATTTCAGGATGACTTTCAAATAGTTTTTTTAAAACTGTATCCTTGCCCGAGCCGGACGGTCCTGAAACAATAAACAGTTGACCCTTACTCATTTACGTCCTCCTCATCCAAATTATCTGAATTTTCATCTGCAATACGTGCAGCAACAGTTTCAGATTGAAGGTATGTTAATATGATGTGATCACTATCAGTTACAATAACTGCCCTTGTACGACGACCATGCGTTGCATCAATCAATGTTCCGCGTTCCTTGGCATCCTGTATAATTCTTTTAATTGGCGCAGATTCAGGACTAACTATCGCAATTAGTCGTGAAGCAGAGACCATATTACCAAAACCTATGTTTATCAGTTTCATTTCACAAATCACCTATAATTATTCTATATTTTGAATTTGTTCCCTGATTTTCTCAATTTCCGATTTGATATCCACAACCGCTCTGGAAACTTCAATATCCTGACATTTTGATCCGATTGTATTGGCTTCACGATTCATTTCCTGAACAATGAAATCGAGTTTTCTCCCAACTGCATCACCACTATCCAATAGTTCTACAAGTTGTTCCATGTGACTGCGAAGCCTGACTGTTTCCTCGCAGACCGATACTTTATCAGCAAATATCGCCGTTTCGGTAATTAGTCTTTGCTCATCAACGTGCACATCCCCAATAAGCTCACGAACCTTTTGCTCAATCTTTTCACGGTAGGCTTTAACTGTTTCCGGAGATTTGGTTTCAACAAATGCAACACATTTCAAAACCTCTTCTATACGGGATTTAACATCATTAACCAGCCTTGTGCCCTCGTTCTCGCGCATAACAATAATGGCATCTATTGCACTGTTTGCAACCTGTAAAACTGCATTCCAAACTAAATCTTCGTCAATTAATTCTTTTGTGATAATAAAAACATCGTTGTTTCTTGCAATTGTTGATACAGAAATGTCATCCTTTATATCATAAACCTTTGATAGTTCTTTTAAAGCATCAACATAACCTTTAGCGTAGGAATGGTTTATCGCGATTTTAGTGTTTACAATTTCTGCTACATCAATATTAAGAAAAGCATCGATTTTTCCTCTTGACACCTTTGACTGAAATAAATTCTTCAATCTATCTTCCAAAAAGGAATAGATTTTTGGTAACCGAACTGAGAATTCAAAAAATCTGTGATTTACAGATTTCACTTCCACAGAAACAGACATATGGTCAATAACTAATTCAGCTCTGCCATAACCTGTCATACTTCTAATCATAAAATATAAACCAACCTTTATAAGAACATTAAAATTGTGTATACTATATCAATCAATTACATTATATTCTATCAAAATCTAGTGTGCTTTGTCAACCATACAAACGGTTATTATTATATAAATATAAATATAGTTAACAAATAAATGAATAAAGTTTCATTAAATCACTATATATTGTTGAAATTTGCGATTCAATATGTTAAAATAATTAATAAAAATACATTTTGGAGGATTTATAATGAAAAAAATATTTGCGGTATTTATTACTATTGCTTTGGTTATTTCTACAGTTGCAGGTTGCAGCAGTGTTGCTGCCAACACAGTTTTCTCAGCAGATGATCTTGTCGGAAAAACCATTGGTGTTCAACTTGGAACCACAGGCGACATCTATGCTTCGGATTACGAAGAAGAAGGCTCAATAATTGAAAGATACAATAAAGGTACAGATGCTGTTCAAGCTTTGAAGCAAGGCAAAGTTGATTGCGTTATAATCGATAATGAGCCTGCAAAGGTTTTTGTTTCAAAAAACAGCGATCTTAAAATTCTTGATGAACCTTTTGCTGAAGAAGATTATGCAATCTGTTTAAAACAAGGCAACGACGATCTTAAAGAAAAAATCAATGGTGCTATTGCAACACTAAAATCAAACGGCACATTAAAAAATATTATTGACAATTACATTGGCAATAATGCAGGAAAAACTCCATATACATCTCCAGCCGGTGTTGTTCGTTCAAACGGCACATTAACAATGGCAACTAATGCAGAGTTCCCACCGTATGAATTCAAAGAAAGCGACAAAATTGTTGGTATTGATGCTGATATGGCACAAGCGGTTTGCGATATTCTTGGAATGGATCTTAAAATTGAAGATATGGCATTTGATTCAATTATCACATCTGTTCAGTCAGGAAAAGCTAATGTTGGCATTGCCGGAATGACTGTTACTGAAAAAAGACTGCAAAGTGTTGATTTTACAGATTCATATACAACAGCTACACAGGTTATTATTGTTAGAGCTAAATAATAAAATTATAAGCCCAGCAATTTTCGAGGGGGTGCTAAGCACCCCTCTCGTTTTTTTCAACGATTAATTCTCTCTGAAGGTTGTGCAATTATGTTAGATAACTTTATTGAAAAGTTTAAAAATACATTTATCGAAGACAACATGTGGAGATATTTGTTTAATGGTCTCCAAACAACACTCAAGATTACCATAATTGCAGCAATTATTGGTGTTTTTCTTGGTTTTATTGTTGCTATAATCCGTTCGACTCATGATAAAACAGGTAAATTAGTTTTTACAAATTTTATTGCAAAAGTCTACTTAACCGTTATAAGAGGAACACCTACTACGGTTCAGTTATTAATAATATATTTTGTTGTTTTTTCCTCAACTAATATAAGCAAGGTTCTTGCAGCCGTAATTGCATTCGGCTTAAATTCAGGTGCTTACGTCGCTGAAATTGTACGTTCAGGAATTATGTCTGTTGATAATGGGCAATCGGAGGCTGGTCGCAGTTTAGGCTTAAATTATTTGCAAACTATGATTCACATTGTTTTGCCGCAAGCATTTAAAAATGTTTTGCCTGCACTTGGAAATGAATTTATCGTTTTGCTTAAAGAAACATCCATTTCTGGATTTATTGCACTGAACGATTTGACCAAAGGCGGAGATATAATAAGAAGTATTACTTATGAGCCGTTCCTACCTCTCTTATCAGTTGCAGCTATATATCTTGTCATAGTAATGTTCTTGTCTTATTGTGTATCATTGCTTGAAAGGAGGCTGCGTACAAGTGATCACTAATACTAATAATGAAATATTGATAAAGGTTGAAGGATTGAAAAAATCATTCGGAGATTTTTATGCTCTTAATGGTATCAATGCCGAAATTCATAAAGGCGATGTAGTTGTGGTTATTGGACCGTCAGGCTCCGGAAAATCAACATTTTTGAGAACATTAAATTTGCTTGAATCACCAACCGATGGTTCTGTGTTTTTTGAAGGTGTTGATATAACAGACAAGAATGTAAACATAAACATTCACCGTCAAAAAATGGGCATGGTTTTTCAGCAGTTCAATCTTTTTCCGCATATGACCATCATCAAGAATATGACTATTGCGCCTATTAAGCTTTTAAAACTTTCCAAGGAAGAAGCCGAACAGAGAGCAATGGCTTTGCTTGAGCGTGTTGGACTGGCTGAAAGAGCCAATTCCTATCCGTCGCAACTTTCAGGCGGTCAAAAGCAGCGTATTGCTATCGTCCGAGCTCTTTGCATGAATCCTAATGTGATGCTGTTTGATGAACCAACTTCTGCACTCGATCCCGAAATGGTTGGAGAAGTTTTAGAGGTTATGCGCCAACTGGCTAATGATGGAATGACAATGGTAATTGTAACACACGAAATGGGATTTGCTCGTGAAGTTGCAAATAGAGTTATTTTTATGGATGAGGGTAAAATTCTCGAAGAAAATGCTCCCGCCGAATT
>JAQVYP010000142.1 GCA_029004655.1 Oscillospiraceae bacterium
AAGGTGTCGAACAAGAAAACCAAGTTAAAACAATTCGCGAACTCGGGGTTAATATGATTCAAAGTTTTTATTTTTCTAAACCACTAAGCGAGCAAAATTTATTGGATTTTATAAATAATGAATTTAAATCAGAACTAGCTTAAAAAAAGGATGAGGTTTAACCTCATCCTTTTTTGAACCATTTTCTCTGTCGCTTGCTTGTGAAGTTTTCCGCCACCACGCCATAGCGATCATATGCCTTTGCAACAGCATCTTCCCAAGACAGATAAACATACTTGCCGGCGCTCTTGCCTAGATTCTGGAGAAATTCAGGAGCACGCACAGCGTCAATGATCTTGCGTGCGCAATCAGTTGCGTCTTCTTCTGCAATCAGACCCGTTTGTAAATCTGTCACACATTCCGATGCACAACTGCCCGCTACAAGTAAGGACGGGCAGTCACATGCCGCAGCTTCTTTAACTACAAGTCCTGAAGTATCATAAGTAGAAGGGAAGAGAAACAAATCAGCCAGACTGAAATAGGCTCTGACCTTCTCACGGTCATATATAGCTCCGGTAAAAACAACATGATCTTTAAGTCCGAGTTCATCTGCATATTTTTCAATAGCCGGGCGGTCGGTTCCGTCACCCACCATAAATGCACGGAATTTTATATTTGACTTTAACACTTCAGATATTGTGTCTAAAATTAATTTTACATTTTTATACCACATCATTCTTCCAACAAACAAAAGAATGATTTCATCGGGCTTAATATTATAAATACGTTTTAATTCCTGAATATCAATATCGTTGGCAATACCTTTAGGAAAATCCGTACCATTTTGCATTACGATATAGTCTTTATTATATCCGCTTTGCTGAAGCCATTTGCCGGCACCATCTGTAACTGTCCAAACTTCATCTGCCATGTTTATATTGTGTAAAACAAATTTATTCGCAATTTTGTTGAACTTTTTGTTGAGCACAAATTTGTTAATATCAATATCAAATTTTGTGTGATAAGTAAAAACTACCGGAAGCTTTTTTGTGCTGAAATTGTTTTGCTGAATTGCAAGCATGCTTGAGGCAAAGGGGCAGTGGGTATGAATCAAATCAATATTCTTTGAATACAAATCCATAAGTGTTGCCGGTAAAAAAGGGTTACCGGTGCGATAAGGGATAGAACCCAAAGATGGTATAGAAGGATATCTGTAAACCTCAAATGGATAGTTGTCCTTGACGTTTGGATATTTTGGAGTTACAACAATTGCTTTTCCATGATTTTTATGTATAAATTTTGCATAGCTTAATACTGTGTTAGCTACCCCATCAATTGTTGGTGGAAATGAATCGTTGTAAAGACCTATTTTCATGACTTACACCTCACAAATATTATAAAATTAATTGTACAGTAATTAATTTAAGAATTCAAGAGAAAGCGCTCTGAGAAACTCAAAGCGCTTTCAAACTAATACTTAGTTATTTCATGCTTGTTTCGTAGGACTCGATCATTCTCTTAACCATCTGTCCACCGATAGAACCGGCTTGCTTAGAAGTAAGATCGCCGTTATATCCTTGCTTCAAGTTAACGCCAACCTCGTTAGCAGCCTCCATTTTAAAACGATTGAGAGCTTCCTTAGCTTCTGGAATTACATTCTTTGCCATTTTAAGCACTCCTTTTCTTAATGATTTCGTTTGCGTTTGTAATATTATTGTTAGTAGCAAAAGAAGAATTATTAAAGGGAAATGTAGCATAAAATGTAAAAAATTTCAGAAAATTGATATGTCTATTTTAATCCTAAATTATATGTTGTTTTGCTGCTCCAAATTTCATCTTTCTTTAAAACAGGACTGGGGAAATGCTTGAATGATGTGGAATTGGGGAATCCTTGTGTTTCAAGGCAAATTGCCCCGTGAGTACCATAAAGTTCTCCGCATTTCCCTTTGCTTTTGGCTTTTATCATATTTCCGGTATAGATTTGAACACCGGGGCGATCTGTTGAACACTCAACAAGTATACCTGTGGTTGGACTGAAAACAGTCGCGGCAAGACCTTTTGAATTTAAAGCAAAATTATGGTCAAAACCATTACATGCTTTTATTGCATAATAATCACTGGATAGACGATTTCTTAATTCTGCAGGTTTTGTAAAGTCCATATCTGTATCTTTAACAGCAATTAAATTTCCGTTTGCAAGCACATTCTTGTCAGCTTCGCAAAAATAATCAGCATTAATTTGTAAAATATGGTTTTCTATCGACATTCCGCTCTTTTCACCATTAAGATTGAAGTAGGAATGGTTTGTAAAATTAGCCACTGTATCTTCATCACACACAGCATTGTATTCAATATTAAAATTACCATCATCACTGAGTGTGAAGCTAACGGTAAGCTTAAGATTACCGGGATATCCTTCTTCGCCGTCTTCACTTAGATATGTACAAACTAATGATTCTCCGTCTATTACCGAATCAAAAACTTTTTTGTCAAATCCAATTTTTCCACCATGAAGATGATTTGGAAAATTATTTTTTACAAGCTTGTATTCTTTCCCGTTCAGCTTAAATTCTCCGTTTGCAATTCTGTTACCGAAGCGGCCAATTGTAGCTCCAAAGTAATCGCAAGGTTGTAGATATGAATCAAGATTATCAAAACCTAAAACAATATCAGTATCATTCCCATTTATATCCGGACAATGCAATTCAGTAATGGTTGCTCCGAAATTCGTGATTTTTGCCATATATTGTCCGGCTGTAAGAGTATACAGCTGAATGTTTGTTCCGTCAGTGGTTTTACCAAAAATAGTTGAAGTTATCATTCTTTCACCTTATTATTAATTATTTTTATCAGGAAATTTTTCTTGATACCTTTTAATGCTTTGTTCAATAATTTCAACAGCGCTATCTCTGCCCAAAGTTTCGGTTACAGTTGTCTCAATTCGCTCTAGAGTTTTGTAGACTTCAAAAAAATGCGAAATTTCATCAAAAATATGAGGCATAATGTCGCTAATATCATGATATCCATTCATGGAAGGGTCACGAGTCGGAATTGCAATGATTTTTTCATCGGTCATATTATCATCTACCATTTTTACGACACCGATTGGATAACACTTCACCAGTGTAAGTGGAGTGAGTACTTCCTGGCACAGCACAAGTACATCTAAAGGATCGTTGTCGCCTGCGTAGGTTTTGGGAATAAAGCCATAATTGGTGGGATAATGTGTTGCTGTATATAAAACTCGATCCAGAATAAGCAAACCGGTTTCTTTATCAAGTTCATATTTATTCTTTCCGCCCTTTGAAATTTCAATGCAAGCTATAAAACTTTCCGGCGTAATTCTCTTACTGCTGATATCATGCCAAACATTCATTGCGTCAACTCTTTTCATTTTTATTGTATAATTTTAACATGTCAAACAGTAAGCGTCAATACAAATAAGAATAAAGGGAATCTCTAAATACTCGGCGTCTGACAGATTGGTGGGGATTTTTTCCCCAATCAAGAAAAAAACGGAGCAAATACTTTGTGTATTTGCGAGTATTTTGACGCTGAGTGGGGGAAAAAGACACACTAAGATGGCGGACGATGAGTTTTTAGAGGTTCCCTAAATACAAATAAATAAACTGGGCGCCGGGCATAAAGCCCGGCGCCCATATATCAAGGGGCTAATCGGTGATTCTGAGGACAAACCGCGGTTGTCGCCGACTAAGAATTGTTGCCCCTGTTATAGTCTATGATTTATCCGAGCTTTGGTGAAAGGCAATTGATGCTTTGGCAAACATATAATATATATTCAAAATTTTTATTCTATATTTGATAATAAAGTTTTTAGAGATGCTTTATAGTGTTTTATATATTTTTAAGAGCATTATATAGCACTTCAAGGTTACTGCGCATTACTGTAACATAGCTTGCGGCGTTCATAGTTCCTGTTACAAGTGGGTCGAGAGAATACACCACAGCACCGGTATCAGTGGCAATTACATTAGCTGTAGAGTCGCTGTATTGCGGTTCTGTGACAATTACATGAACATCTTCTTGGTTGATTGAATTAATAACGCTTTGAATTTGCTGTGGATCCGGAGCATTGCCCTCCGAGTCGGAAATAATATTAGTGACCGTCAAATTAAACTCAGCTGCCAAATATTCGAATGACTCATGGAAAATTACAATTTTATTGTTGGCAAGAGAATCGAATTTCTCGGTAAACTCAAGTTTAATTTCTTCGATTTGTGAGCGGAAATTATCAGCATTTTTTTCATAAATAGCCTTATTTTCAGGATTATGTGTGATAAGAGCATTGGCTATATTTTTCACCTGTGCCGCAGCATTCTCCAAAGACATCCAGGTGTGAGGATTTACTTCTTCTTCTTCGTGGGATTCACTTGCGGATTCGTGATCATGCTCAGAGTCAGCCAAAAGATTTGTTATTCCTTCTGAAGAATCAATAACAGTAAGGTCAGTATATTGCGAAGTGATTTTATCAATAAAATTATTTTCCATTCCGGAACCATTAGTTATAAACAAGTCGGCTGTTTCCACAGTTCTCATATTTGCGGTTGAAAGCTGGTAATCGTGAACACATCCTGTTACACTTTCCGCCATATTTACAACATTTACGTCTGAACCATCGGTTATAGTCAAAGTAAGTGCATAAACCGGTGCAAATGAAGTTACAATGGTAAATGAATCGGATTTGTCGGTTTGCCTCTTGCATCCGGATAACATCCCTGCAATAATTGTTGCGAATAATAAATAGCTAATGATTTTTTTCATGCTTAAATTCAGTCTCCTTAAAAAATATAAATTAGACATGTCGGGGGCGGATTTCATATCAGCCCGAACCGTAGATACACACCTGAAATCAATGCTTTGCAAAAGTCTAATCATTTTGAAACAACCATTAAAAACAATTATTCTTGTTGATTTATACTAATTCCAAATAAAAATCAACCAATCTTCGCGGTCTTTTGTTTGCGAGACTGCGTTGTCGTTCTCGGCGGGCGATAGCCCGCCTTCGTCCTCCGCCTTGTCTCACAAACAAAATCCTCG
>JAQVYP010000143.1 GCA_029004655.1 Oscillospiraceae bacterium
GGGCTATTATGAATGGTTGTTTTAACGGCGTATATTACAAATGCCAATTAAAATATGAGTCTATTGCAATAATTTCTGCATTTCATATTGATAAAAATAAAAAGGAATTTGCCACTATTCAAATAATTACTCATAGTGAGACTTTTTTTGTTGAATTTCCAAATGTTAAATATAAAAAAAATAATAGCTTAGAGTTCTCTATTGACAAAAATAAGTTCAGTAAAAACGGTATTTCATTAAATATTAATACCAATGATTTAAAAATTGAAGGCAATATAAGATTTAATGATTTTACCGTACTTAAATATGATATTATGGGTCCATTTTCATTTGTGCCATTTATGCAATGTAAGCACAAAGTTTATAGTTTAAGTCATAGAGTAAATGGCGAAATTTCTATAAACAACAAAATTTATGATTTTAATAACTCAATAGGATATATTGAGGGTGATAGCGGCAGTTCATTTCCCGAAAAATATTTTTGGACACATAGTTTTTTTGAAAAAGGATCATTGATGTTATCAGTTGCAAGCATACCCTTCTTGTTCTGGCATTTTGAAGGTATTATTGGTTTTGTATTAATTAACAATCAACAAATTCGCATTGCAACGTATCTCGGTGCTAAAATCGTTGATTTAAATAATGGCAAAATAAAGATAAAGCAAGGCAAATATACCTTTAATGTTAAACTAATTAATAAAAACGAAAAAATCCTTTATGCCCCTGTTAGTGGTGAAATGAAAAGATTTATTAAAGAAAATATTTCTAGTTCAGCAAAATATAGTTTAACAAAGAATAATAAAAAGATTTTTAAATTTGAAACTAATCAATCAAGTTTTGAAAATGAGTATTAAAAAACAATATAAATCTTATAAAAAGGGAGTGCCGTTTTTAATTCGGCACTCCCTTTATTAATTATTATGATTTAGTAAAACCTATTCGTAATCGCGAACGTCAATCCATTTCATCAAAAGTTCGTGTTCTTCCGGTTTGTCCTTAACAAGCTGAGATGCAGCGACGATTGGAAGCCATTTTTGGATATATTGCTTAGCTGTGTCGCTCTTTTTGCAGAATAAATTCATATACTTATCTGCCGTTTCGGTATCTCCGGAAAGCCAAAACAAAAGATAGGTTCTTGCAACATCCGCAGATGCATTTCCTTGTGTTGCATGTGCCCAGTCAATGATGTGTGCTTTACCATCACTTGATATGATTATATTACTTGGGTTAAAGTCACCATGGCAAACTTTTGTATGCTTTGGCAAGCTTTCCAAAATTGTGTGCAAATCATAACGGGTGGTAGCGTCAAGTGTAGCGGCAGAAATTTTACGGTTCATTTTATCTTTAAGCTTGTTAAGCATTGGGGCTCTTTTTGAATGAACCTCCATCTGCAAACCAACAAACATTTCAAGATATTCGTCGAGTTTTTCAGGATTTTTTTTCATCACTTCTGCAAGGGTGTCCCCTTCGATATAATCTGAAACAATCGCCCATTTGCCATCTATTTTGGTAACTTCAATTAATTTTGGAATTCCAAGTCCGGTTTCCTCCACTCTTGCTTGGTTAAGAGCTTCGTTTAGAATATCTGACTTTAAATAATCCTTATCAAAAACCTTTATAACCTTATCACCGTCGCGAAAAATAGTCTTTGCAGGTCTTGTAGCTATTACATTATCAAGTTTCATATCCGACTTCCTCCTTATTTACCATAGTAAGCATTTAGATACATTTGCTTAATCTCGCTCATTAACGGATAACGTGGGTTTGCGCCTGTGCATTGGTCATCGAATGCCTGTTCAACCATTTCGTCCAAACGGGCAAGGAAGTCTTTTTCATCAACTCCATAATCTTTAATTGTTTTCTTAATACCAACTTTCTCTTTAAGCTCATCAATTGCCTTAATAAGATTTTCGAGCTTCTCTGTATCATTCTTACCCTTAATGTTTAGATAATCTGCAACTTCAGCATAACGAGCTAAGGTATGAGGGTGATCATATTGAGAGAATGTTCCCATCTTTACAGGCACTTCATCAGCATTAAAGCGAAGAACCTCATTAATCATAAGTGCATTTGCAATACCATGAGGCAAGTGATGGAAAGCGCCGAGCTTGTGTGCCATAGAGTGGCAAACACCGAGGAATGCATTTGCAAAAGCCATACCGGCCATTGTTGCCGCGTTCGCCATTTTCTCACGCGCTTCAGGATCATTAGGACCGTTGTCGTATGCACGTGGCAAATATTCGAATATCATTTTTAAAGAGCGAAGCGCCAAGCCGTCTGTATAATCAGTTGCGAGCATTGCGGCATATGCTTCAAGAGCATGTGTTACAGCGTCGATACCTGATGCAGATGTAAGACCCTTAGGTGCGTTCATCATCATATCAGCGTCAATGATAGCCATTTTTGGCATAAGCTCATAGTCAGCAAGAGGATATTTAACACCTGTTTTCTCATCAGTGATAACAGCAAATGGAGTCACCTCTGAACCTGTTCCGGCAGAAGTTGGAACTGCAATAAAGTATGCTTTTTCGCCCATTTTCGGGAAAGTATAAACTCTCTTTCTAATGTCAACAAAACGCATTGCCATGTCCATAAAGTCTGCTTCAGGATGCTCGTAAAGTACCCACATGATTTTACCGGCATCCATAGCAGAGCCGCCGCCGATAGCAATAATGCAATCAGGCTGGAATGCATTCATAGCTGCTGCACCTTCTTTAGCGCTGGCAAGTGTAGGGTCCGGAGCAACATTAAAAAATGTTGTATGCTGTATGCCCATTTCGTCAAGCTTTTCGGTAATCGGCTTTGTATAACCATTATTGTAAAGGAACGAATCTGTTACGATAAAAGCCTTTTTCTTGCCCATAACTGTTTTAAGTTCATCAAGAGCGATTGGGAGGCATCCCTTTTTAATATATACTTTTTCTGGTGCACGGAACCACAACATATTCTCTCTCCTCTCAGCAACGGTCTTAATATTGATAAGATGCTTTACACCAACATTTTCAGAAACCGAGTTGCCGCCCCAAGAACCGCAGCCAAGTGTTAGTGAAGGAGCAAGCTTAAAGTTGTAAAGGTCCCCAATACCACCGTGAGATGACGGAGTATTAACAAGTATACGGCAAGTTTTCATTCTCAGTGAAAACTCTGCAAGTTTAGCTTTTTCTGTAAGTTCATTGATGTATATCGATGATGTATGACCGAAACCACCATCGGCGATCAAATGCTCTGCTTTATCTAATGCGTCGCTAAAATCTTTTGCCTCATACATAGCAAGAACCGGTGATAATTTCTCGTGAGCAAATTCTTCCGAAAGCTCAACGCTTGTTACTTCGCCGATAAGAATCTTAGCCTTTTCCGGTACCGTAACTCCGGCAAGAGCAGCAATGGTAAATGCACTTTGTCCAACAATTTTTGAGTTTAATGCGCCATTAATAATAATTGTTTTGCGAACCTTTTCGGTTTCTTCCGCATTAAGAATATAGCAGCCTCTGTCAGCAAATTCTTTCTTGACTTTATTATATAAGCCTTCAAGAACGATTACAGACTGTTCAGATGCACAAATCATTCCGTTATCAAATGTTTTAGAATGAACAATTGAGCTGACCGCGAGCAAGATATCTGCTGAGTCATCAATAATAGCAGGAGTATTACCCGCACCAACACCAAGAGCTGGCTTTCCGCTTGAATAAGCAGCCTTAACCATTCCCGGGCCACCGGTTGCAAGAATTGTATCTGCTTCTTTCATTATCATATTTGTCATTTCAAGACTCGGAACATCAATCCAAGCAATAATGTTTTCAGGTGCACCGGCTGCAACTGCTGCTTCTAAAACAATCTTTGCTGCCGCAATTGTAGATTTTTTTGCTCTTGGATGAGGGCTGATAATAATACCGTTTCTGGTCTTTAATGAAATAAGTGTCTTAAATATAGCAGTTGATGTTGGATTTGTTGTAGGAATAACTGCTGCAATGATGCCGATTGGTTCAGCAATTTTCTTGATACCAAAAGCCTTATCCTCTTCAATAACACCGCATGTTTTAGTTTCCTTATATGCATTATAAATATATTCGGCAGCAAAATGGTTTTTTATAACCTTATCTTCAACAATTCCCATGCCTGTTTCTTCAACAGCCAATTTTGCCAATGGAATACGTTGCTTGTTAGCAGCTGATGCGGCTGCAAGAAAAATTTTGTCAACCTGTTCTTGGGTAAATGTTGCAAATTCCTTCTGTGCAGACCTAACACGCAAAATTGCTTCACCTAATTTCTCTACGCTGTCCACAATTTCATATTTTTCTTTGTTCATAAAAATTCTCCCCCACTATCTGGTTTAATTGTTTGATTAAAACTGCAATTCTGTCCACTCTTAAAATTATCTACATTCTTTTATTATGGCATAGTAATAACTTTTAATCCTATAACATGCCATAATTTTAGAAAGATAAAAATAAGAAATAGGCTTGTTGCATTTTTCAATTACTAATGACAAAAAACAAAACCAATAAACTTAATTTCTTTTACTGTTAATATTTTAACATACTTTATCTCAAGAGTCAATCAGAAATATTAAATATTGTTATTTTTTTATCAATTAAGCCTTTTACAGTTAAATAGGTTTGAGAATACTAATACTAATCTCAATTAAAAATGGAGATTAGATTTGCGAGGATAGTTTTTGTCCCGCAAGGCGGAGGAGGACAGCGGGCTGGCGCCCGCCGACGACGACAACGCGGCGGGACGAAAAATAGACCGTAAAGATATCTACGTTTTTATTTGAGATTAGTATAAAAGGTGACATAATTACTGATAATTATAAAAAGGGGAAGCCTCAAAAAGCTTCCCCTTTATCATCAAAATTATTATTGAATATAGCCTAATAATAACTTATTTATTTTGCAAATACTCATGAATTGAATTTGCGGCGATTTTCC
>JAQVYP010000144.1 GCA_029004655.1 Oscillospiraceae bacterium
GAAGACTGATTTGAATTTTATTGTAATTTTATAAGCACCGCTGCCCTAAACAGGCGATGGATAATAAGATGTATATCTTATAATTTTGGCGGCATAATCTTTATTGGTTATGCCGCCTTGCTTTTTTATTTTCACTAAGACAAGCCATTTTAAAATTGTAAATTTATGTTATCATTAAATAAATTAATGAAAAGGGGATAATACTTTGAAAAAATATAAAGTTCTTACTCAAAAAGACAAATGGTTTTCCGGTAAATTCGACCCACAAAATCTTGAAAACGCACTTAATGCCTACTCATACTAATTCCAATTAAAAAGTGACCAAGATTTGCGAGGATTTTGTTTGTGAGACAAGGCGGAGGACGAAGGCGGGCTATCGCCCGCCGAGAACGACAACGCAGTCTCGCAAACAAAAGACCGCGAAGATTGGTTGATTTTTATTTGGAATTAGTATCAGAACAGGGTTGGCATGTAATTAGCTGTGCCACTGCCGATATCCCTAGTTTCGGAGGAGCAAGGCAAGAATTTATTGCTATTTTGGAACGTGATGAATAATGGCATACACCGTTGTATATAATGGGATTGTTTTTGTTGAAGGCCCTTATAAAAATGCAGAGATCGGACAAAGAATCAATTGTGATTTAAGTTTTAAAATTGGTGCTCAGCTAAAATTTCTTCGAGATGTCAAAGATAATTTAGCCGCTCAAGCAATCAACCGCGGCTACAACGCTATTATTGACTTCACATATGGTCAAAAAAGCAGATGGCTCGCAATTGACGATGTTGCTTTTTGGGGCAAAGGGTGTTTAGCCAAAGTTCCATATGACGAATATATTGAGCTTTGCAATAAAATATAATTTTTTTCAAAAGAAAGCAGAGTATTTGGCATCAGCTAAAATACTCTGCTCTTTTTATTTAATAAGTATTAATCAACAAAACCATACTTACTAAGAAGATTTTTTCGAAAAGTTTTATAATTCAAACTAACAAAATAAAGCCTGTCGCCGTTTTTGTTTCGAACTGCAATTTTAAGGCGGCAAAGCCCACTTAAATGATCCTGCGGATATCGAAAAATTCTGAAATATTCCACATCGCCGTGTTTAACTCGAAGTTCAACTAAAGACAAATATCGTCCCGAAATCATGGTTATCGTGTCTCCAAAGGAGATCCCGCCGCGAATAAACTGGCGGATCGCAGTTGCACCCCAAACAAACGAAATCCCCATTAAAACATAAGCCAAAAATGTAATTAAATCTGAAAACTGCGGAAAATAGCTGCTTGAAATCCGCTGTGCCGGAAAGGCAGCCAAAAATAATATAATCGGTGGAATAATAAATCTCCCTATTGAACTTGCTGGAGGACGATTATCTATTCTCTCGCTTTTCCATTGTGGCAAAAACTTGTCTAAAAACCGATTTATTTCCCTTTTTGTAACAGACGGCAGCAAAACACTCACTTCGTTTTTAGTTTTTCCATAAGCACTTATACTCATTTTGACATTATAACGGTGCAGAAGCTGCATAACGGGATTTTGAACAATACTCACCGCACGAATATCTTTAATATCCAATATAATTGTGCGGTGGGGTAAAATGCCTGCATCAATAACCAGTGTATTGCTTTTTTTTAAAATCTCAAAGTTTATATTATGCAAAATAACATTTATAAAAGAGACCAAATACCCAGCCAGCAAAACAATAGAAATAACACTTGCAGCCTTCGGAATAATGTTGGGCAAGCGCTCTGAAACCTTTGTTATTTCAGCCAGAATCATATCCGATAATGAAGCGCCTATTAACTTTCCTGCTTGGCTGATAATCGGCGCGGTTACCAGCAACCCGGTTGCTGCAGAGGACACTGTGGCTGACATAATAATTATTTCGCGCAGATGGCAGCGATAAATCTTTTCAAGCGTTTCGTCTTTGTAGAGTGCATTTACATTTTCTGCATCAGATATTTTTATAGGGATATCAACGGCGGCCTTTGTTTTTCTTCCTGATTCGGTATATATTTTAAGTCCTCTTGCTCCGACAAGTGAAAGCAATGGACTTTTATCCAAAGCAATAAGCCCTATTTTTTCAGTTGGGATATTGAATTCTACGCGATAAAACAGACCTTTTTTTATTGTTACTGCCTCTTCGGATATCAAGCAGTGGAATCTGTGCCATTTTAGTATTGCAATAACGATGACTAAGACTGCGAAAATTGCTTCACCGAGTAGGAATCTTGTTAATGCGCCACCCTTGCCCAAGTTTAAAGTTCCACGAACAACCGGAATAAAAAGCAATGATAAATAAGGGTAAATGAACCAAAGGACTATGCATTTATGTGGTCTGATTTCCATTGTTTTCATTGATTAGTCACGCCATTCTCTAACAATTTAACTAACTTTGCTGAAGTTTTTGTTTCAAGAGGTGGAAGCATCAAGTTGCACCCAACACCTCTTAAAACAATCGTACAAAGTCCGAAATATGTGTAAAACGGTATCCTAACACGTTCAACAACAATTAATCGAGGGCGCGGCAAAACGAATTCTCTTCTCATCAAAATTCCTTTGGCGCAAAAAACCGCATCATTAGAAATCATGATATATGTGGTTTTCCAGTAGCGTGGAAGATAGAAAAAAATCACACCTAAATATAAAGCTAAAATAATTAAAAGCGGAACCATCGCCGATAGGCTCAATATACAAAAAATTACATAAAGGGCAATGGAGACGCCTGCCGTAACAACACTTACGAGACATCTCCATACTTTCAGCACATTTTTTGTTAACGTGAATTTTTCCATAAAATCACCTTTAATCACTAGCCCTATTAGTTATTAATATGATTATTATTTGTTTTTTATCTTTCCCCAATAATCTTTATATGCTTGTTCTGTTTTATTATCCCCAAAATTGTAATATTTTGCATTCTTAATCTCATTAGGCAAATATTGTTGTGCAACATAATGATTTGAGTAATCGTGTGAATACTTATAAAACTGACCTTTGTTTTGGCAATCGTCACCATCAAAATGCTTGTTTTGGACACAGCGTGGAACAGGCCCTGTTTTGCCGTTCTTGATGTCCTCTTGCGCAATGTTTATTGCATTATACGCAGAGTTGGATTTAGGGCTGAGTGCCACCAAAATGACTGCATCTGCCAATGGGATTCTGGCTTCGGGCAAGCCAACCATTAGTGCTGTGTCGACGGCCGCCTTGACAATGGGAATTATTTGGGGATTTGCAAGACCAACATCCTCACAAGCACAAACGAGCAGCCTTCTACAAGCGCTGGGCAAATCCCCCGCTTCCAGTAGTCGCGCAAGATAATGAACCGCGGCATCTGGATCGCTTCCACGCATGGATTTTTGAAAAGCCGACATTATATCGTAGTGCTCGTCACCATTACGGTCATAACGCATGGAACTTTTCTGTGCAAGTTCTGCGGCAAGCTCAGATGTTATTATTGCTTTTCCGTCAACACGGTCGGCAGATATTGCGCAAAGCTCCAATGTGTTAAGCGCCTTGCGAACATCCCCGCCACAGCCTGAGGCAATTTTCCTAACTGTTTCGGGCGAGTCGAATTCAATTTTCTCGTTTTGTTCTTCCGACAAAATTTCAGCACCACGAATAACCGCGGGGATAATATCGTCTGCCGTTAAAGATTTAAACTCAAAAACCGTTGAACGGCTTAAAATTGCATTATATACATAAAAAAACGGATTTTCGGTGGTAGATGCAATCAAGGTTACATTTCCGTTTTCAATGTGTTCTAACAAAGTCTGCTGTTGCTTTTTAGTGAAATATTGGATTTCGTCCAAATACAATAAAATTCCGTTTTGTGCACCCAGAGTGTTTAGAGAGCCAATCATATCTCTGATATCAGAAGTTGAAGCCATGGTGGCATTCATCTTGAAAAGCCGTTTTCCGCTACTTTTGGCTATGATGCTTGCGACCGTGGTCTTTCCAATACCGGACGGACCATAAAATATTAAATTTGGTATCTTCCCTGATTCAATTATTCTGCGAAGTGGTTTGTTAGGGTCCAGCAAATGATGCTGCCCCACAACATCTTGGAGAGTTTCAGGACGAATGCGGTCTGCAAGTGGCGACAACATATCGACACCTCCTTTTAAAAAAGCCTCTTGCGCGTAGCAAAAGGCTTTTTACATTTTTAATTAGTAGGGGCGGATTCCATATCCGACCGAAAACTTCATGTGCGCCCGAAATCAAAATCTTGCTCGCGGGCTATTTACTATTTAAATTATTTGTAAAGCGGATGCTTTGCACAAATTTCTGCAACGCCGTTTTTAATGTATTCAACTTTTGAATCAAAATCCTTAACTGCAAGAGCAATATACTCGCCGACTTTTTTCATGTCATTAACATCAAGTCCACGGGAAGTTGCGGCAGGAGTGCCAATGCGAATACCACTTGTAACAAATGGCTTCTCAGGATCGTTAGGAATTGCATTTTTGTTGACTGTTATATTAACAGCATCCAAACGATGCTCAAGCTCTTTACCTGTAACCCCTGTTCCGCGGAGATCAAGCAACATCAGGTGATTGTCAGTTCCGTTTGAAACAAGGTTGATTCCGTTGTCCAAAAGTGATTGTGCAAGAGCTTTTGAATTTTTAACAATATTTTTCTGATATTCTTTGAATTCCGGTTTGAGAGCCTCTCCGAAACAAACAGCTTTAGCAGCAATTACGTGCATCAAAGGACCGCCTTGATTGCCTGGGAAAACAGCCTTATCAATTGCGGCAGCATATTCTTCACGGCACAAAATCATTCCGCCTCTTGGTCCACGAAGAGTTTTGTGAGTGGTGGTGGTAACAAT
>JAQVYP010000145.1 GCA_029004655.1 Oscillospiraceae bacterium
TATATAATTCGGAAACTATAAAGGTTAGGCAAAGTCTAAATTGTTAAGAAATTTTAAACTTTTATTTTTTTTTTGCTAAACCCCTTGATTTTTAGAAAATAATGGCTAAAATATATATTAGCACTCAGAACGAACGAGTGCTAACATCTTATTAATAAATCTTTTCAGGAGGTATTATAGTATGACTATTAAACCATTAGCGGACAGAGTTGTTGTTAAATCTGTCGAGGCAGAGGAAACAACGAAAAGCGGAATTATTTTAGCCGCAGCTGCGCAGGAAAAACCACAAGTTGCAGAGGTTATTGCAGTTGGACCGGGAGGTTTGGTTGACGGCAAAGAAGTTTCAATGTATGTTAAGGTTGGCGATAAGGTAATCACCAGCAAATACTCCGGTACCGAGGTTAAAATTGATGGCGAAGAGTATAGCATTGTGAAGCAGTCAGATATTTTGGCAGTTGTTGAACAATAAAAATCCAGGTTTGATTTTAAATTTATTTTCTCTGCATGCATAATAAATTATAAATGCCGATGCAGAGCGGCGGAATGGAGCAAAAATATGGCAAAGGAAATTATTTTTGGAGAAGAAGCTCGCAAGGCTCTTCAAGCCGGCGTGGATAAACTGGCCGACGCTGTTAAGGTTACATTAGGACCAAAGGGAAGAAACGTTGTTCTTGACAAGAAATTCGGTTCACCTCTTATCACAAACGATGGTGTTACAATCGCGAAGGACATCGAGTTGGATGACCCATTTGAAAACATGGGTGCTCAGTTGGTAAAAGAAGTTGCCACCAAGACAAATGATATAGCAGGCGACGGAACAACTACTGCTACCGTTCTTGCACAATCAATCATTCGTGAAGGAATGAAAAATGTTGCTGCCGGTGCAAATCCAATGGTTATAAAAAAAGGTATTCAAAAAGCAGTTGACATAGCAGTTGCAAAGATAGAGAGCAACTCCAAAAAGGTGACAGGCTCAGAGGATATTGCCAGAGTTGCTACAATTTCTGCTGGCGACGAATATATAGGCAATCTGATTGCCGAAGCTATGGAAAAGGTTTCTTCCGACGGAGTTATCACCGTTGAGGAATCCAAAACTGCTGAAACATACTCCGAAGTAGTCGAGGGAATGCAGTTTGATCGTGGATATATCACACCTTACATGGCTACTGATACAGAAAAGATGGAAGCTGTAATTGATGATCCTCTTATTCTTATTACAGATAAGAAGATTTCTAATATTCAGGAAATCCTTCCTCTGCTTGAGCAAATTGTTCAGACCGGAAGCAAGTTACTCATAATTGCTGAAGATATCGAAGGTGAAGCACTTTCAACAATTATTGTTAATAAGCTTCGCGGCACATTCACATGCGTTGGTGTAAAGGCTCCTGGATTTGGCGATCGCCGCAAAGAAATGCTGCGCGACATTGCTATTCTTACCGGTGGCGAAGTTATCACTTCTGAATTGGGATTTGAACTTAAGGATGCACAAATGAGCCAGCTTGGTAGGGCTCGTCAAGTTAAGATAGGCAAGGAGAACACTCTCATTGTTGACGGCGCAGGCAGCAGTGACGAAATTAAGGCAAGAATCGGCCAGATTAAGGTACAAATTGAGGATACAACATCTGAATTTGACCGTGAGAAATTGCAAGAGCGCCTTGCAAAGCTTTCCGGCGGTGTTGCTGTTATCAAGGTTGGCGCAGCTACCGAAATTGAAATGAAAGAAAAGAAGCTTAGAATCGAAGATGCTTTGTCTGCTACTAAAGCCGCAGTTGAAGAAGGAATCGTTGCAGGTGGCGGTGTTGCTCTTATCAACGCCATGGATTCAGTTGTAGCTCTTCTAGACCAACTCGAAGGTGACGAAAAGACAGGTATTAAGATTGTTCTCAAAGCTTTGGAATCTCCAATTCGTCAAATCGCTTCTAATGCTGGGCTTGAAGGCTCGGTTATCGTTGATAAAATTATATCCGAAGGTAAGGTAAACTTTGGCTTTGATGCATACAAAGAAGTTTATATTGATATGATTGAGGCAGGTATAGTTGATCCTACAAAGGTTACACGTTCAGCCTTGCAGAATGCAGCTTCAGTTGCAGCAATGGTGCTTACAACAGAATCACTTGTTGCTGATAAAAAAGATGATTCTACAAACGCAGCAGCAGCTGCCGCAGCAGGTGCTGCCGGCGGAATGTATTAATAGATTAGCAAACATGGTTTAAAAAAGCGGTTGCGATTAATTTCGCAGCCGTTTTTTGTATTTGTTTGCATATCCTCAATCCGGTAGGGATTGCTTGTGTTTTGCTGCAAAAGCCTATCCATCTGCATGGAACGACAGGACATCACTTCCTATGAGTGTGTGATACTATTTCCAAATAAAAATCAACCAATCTTCGTGGTCTTTTGTTTGCGAGACTGCGTTGTCGTTCTCGGCGGGCGATAGCCCGCCTTCGCCCTCCGCCTTGTCTCACAAACAAAATCCTCGCAAATCTTGGTCACTTTTTAATTGGAATTAGTATAAAAATAAATACTTTTGCGGTTTAAAGTAAAAAAGTGTTGACAAAGTGGAACACATTGTTTATTATTAAATAAAGAACAAAAAGGAGATATTCGAAATGATGTTAGCTAATACTAATTACAACTATTATTTTGGCCGTTATTATTATACGGTCTGTTTTTGTTGCAATAAAATTACTGCTAACTAACGTTTTTGTTTTTATATATTAAAAACAGGGCTTACGTTACAGTAAGTCCTGTTTTTTTTATTTATATTTTAAATTAATAGGGGCGGATTCCACATCCAACCTTACATGCTACAAAATATCGTTTTGTTCATAGCTATTATTAATTAATAAGAGGTGTTTTATAATGATTATTGTATTAAAAAATGATGTAAAAGAACTGGAACTAACTAATTTCACAGAATATATCAAAAACAAATATAATGTCGGAGTTCATATTTCACACGGTCACAACAGCACCGTTGTGGGACTTGTGGGTGACACATCGAGTGTTGACGAGGATTCTATTGGGGCTCAAAGCATAGTGCAGTCTGTTAAACGTGTGCAAGAACCTTATAAAAAGGCAAACCGGAAATTCCACCCCGATAATACGGTTATTACACTTAAAAACGGTTTGAAAATAGGTGACGGTAGCATTACAGTGATTGCGGGACCGTGTTCTGTGGAAAGTGAAGAACAGGTTGTTGAGGTGGCTCAAGCTGTTAAAAATTCGGGAGCGAAAATTCTTCGCGGCGGCGCATTCAAGCCCCGCACATCACCATATGCTTTCCAGGGAATGGGTGCGGACGGTTTGGAACTTCTTGAAAAGGCAAATAATGAAACAGGTTTGCCAGTTATAAGCGAAATAATGGCTGCATCACAACTGCCTTTGTTTAACGATGTTGATATAATTCAAGTGGGCGCTAGAAACATGCAAAATTTTGAACTTTTAAAATTTTTGGGTAAAGTTAATAAGCCGATATTGCTTAAAAGAGGACTTGCAAACACAATTGAGGAATTATTGATGAGTGCAGAATACATTATGGCAAGCGGCAATGAAAATGTTATTTTGTGCGAAAGAGGAATCAGAACATTTGAAACCTCAATGCGCAACACTTTGGATATTTCTGCTGTGCCAATGTTGAAAAGGCTTTCACATTTACCGGTGTTTATTGACCCGTCACACGCTTCGGGGATTACTTGGATGGTTGAACCGCTGTCAATGGCGGCTGTTGCAGCAGGTGCAGACGGTTTAATAATCGAGGTTCATAATAATCCCAGTGCCGCTTTATGCGATGGTGCGCAATCACTCACCCCATCTCAATTCGAATCTGTAATGATTAACATTAAAAAAATTGCATCAGCCTTAGATAAAAACGTTTAATAACGGTGCTGATTTTTGAGGAGCTAAAATGAATAGTATTGCAATTATTGGTCTGGGGCTTATCGGAGGCTCGATTGCGAAGGCTGTTAAAAATAATTCAGACATAAAAGTCATTGGTTTTGATATTGATGATGAAACTCTTTTTGCGGCAAAAGAATTGGGCGCAATAGACAAAGCTTGGGACGGACATAGCATTTTGGTTGCGGATTTGATTGTTTTGGCAATGAGCCCGAGTGCAACGATTGAATTTTTAAAAACTAAAATTGATTCAATTGATAAAAATGCTGTTATAACCGATGTTTGCGGCGTTAAAGCAGCCATCGTCAGCGATTGCATTCCTTTATGCAGCGAACATGGATTAGAGTTCGTCGGCAGTCACCCAATGGCGGGCAAAGAATTTAACGGATTTAAAAATTCCGATGCCAATTTATTTTACAACGCAAGTTATATCATTACACCTGTCCAAGGTACAAAGCCACAAGCAATCGATATTATAAAAGAATTAGGCAGAATATTGAAATTTCGAAAGCTCACAGTAACCACACCGGAAAATCACGACAGAATGATTGCGTTCACTTCGCAGCTGCCGCACGTGCTGGCAGGTTCATATGTCAGACTTCCTCCATGTTCGGAGCATGAAGGATATTCAGCCGGCAGTTACAACGATGTTTCCCGCGTTGCCACGATTGATGAAAACTTGTGGAGCGAGCTATTTTTACTTAACAAAGAAGAAATATGCAGTGAAATAAGAGGTCTGATAAGCAATCTTTCGGAATATTTGGTGGCAATTGAAAACAATGATAAAGAAGAGCTAAAGGGAATAATTAAGAGTGGAAGACTGATTAAAGAGCGGGATATAAAATAAAAATAATATTTTGATTGAATTTCATTTGTCGTGTGGTAAAATAATCATATATAACTTTAGG
>JAQVYP010000146.1 GCA_029004655.1 Oscillospiraceae bacterium
ATTTTAACATATAATTCTATATTGTTCAAATATATTATTGACTTAATTTTCTTATATTGTATACTTAAACTATAAATTATTTAAGGGACGGTAGTATTATGTCAGTTTTAATCACAGGCGGAGCAGGATATATTGGCAGCCATACATGTGTTGAACTTGTCAAAGCAGGTTACGATGTTGTTGTTGTCGATAATTTTTATAACAGCAAAAAAGAAGTTTTGAAGCGTGTTGAAAATATTGTTGGAAAACCCATTAAATTTTACGAAGCAGATGTTCGTGACAGAGACGCTTTAGTTAAAATATTTAAAGAAAATTCTATTGACTCGGTTATTCACTTTGCCGGTCTTAAAGCTGTCGGAGAATCTAGCCGTATTCCTTTGGAATATTATGATAACAACATTGTTTCCACGCTGGTTCTTTGCGATGTTATGCGTGAATTTAATGTTAAGAAAATTGTTTTTTCATCTTCTGCAACTGTTTATGGAGTTGCAAAAGAAATGCCACTTGTGGAAACAATGCCTCTCGGAGCTATAAATCCATATGGCAGAACAAAATTGTTTATAGAAGAAATGTTAAGAGATTTGTTTGTGTCTGACAGCGATTGGTCAATTGCACTGCTTAGATATTTTAATCCTATCGGTGCACACGAAAGCGGCACTATCGGCGAGGATCCTAAGGGTATCCCAAACAACCTTATGCCATATATCTCACAGGTTGCAGTTGGTCGTTTGCCAAAACTCAGTGTATACGGGGGCGACTACAATACCGTTGACGGAACAGGAGTTAGGGACTATATTCACGTTGTCGACCTTGCCGACGGTCACGTTAAGGCAGTTAAATGGGTTCTTGGAAACAAAGGCTGTGAAGCTATCAACCTCGGCACCGGAAACGGTGTCAGCGTGCTGCAACTTAAAGATGCTTTCCAAAAGGCCGCACAAATTGAAATTCCTTTTGAAATTGCTCCCCGCCGCCCCGGCGACCCAGATGAAGTTTATGCAAATGCAAACAAAGCCAAAAAGGTGCTCGGTTGGGAAGCAAAGCTTGACATTGACAAAATGTGTGAAGACACATGGCGTTGGCAAAGCGGCAACCCTAACGGCTACAACGATTAAGTGGCTTTCTTTCGAGATTTTTGATGTCTATGGGTGACTGAGCAGTCACCCATTTTCTTTTCAAACCATAAGCAATAAACCCCAAAACTATTATATAATAGGAAATGTTAATAAAAAATTTCAAAAAGTTAGGGATTTAAAAATGGAGCTTGTAATTATCATTGCAATTATTACAATAATATTAATAATTGCTTCTTGTGTTTGGCAAAACAAGGTTATTATCACAACAGAATATGTGCTTAAAAAAGATAGCGCAAACCAGAATCTTGACGGTTTTCGCATAATAAATATATCCGACCTGCATAATAACGATTATAATGAAAGTCTAATATCAATAATAAGAAATCAAAATCCTAACATAATTGTAATAACCGGTGACCTTATCAACAAAGATGAAGATGTTGATATCTCTTTGAAACTTATAAGAGATATTATCAATATTGCTCCTGTTTTTTATGTACAAGGCAACCATGAATCGTGTTTAAAAGACTACAATGAGTTTGCTGATTTGCTAACAAGCAGTGGGGTAAAAGTGCTAGACAACACCTCTGCTACTGTTTGTTATAAAAATACGCTGATAAATTTTATCGGGATTATGAGCCCCAAATATAGAAGCAGTTTGCAGACAAAGCTTCACAAAACAGTGACTTCCTCCATAAATAATACAATCAAAAGCAACTGTAAAAAAGGCATACTGAATATTTTGTTGGCACATAACCCGGAGCTTATCAAGCTATATTCAAAAAGCGGTGTAGATTTGGTTTTAAGCGGGCACGCTCACGGTGGTATGGTTAGATTGCCATTTATTGGCGGCTTGGTTGCATCGAATCAAGGTCTGTTCCCAAAATATACAAGCGGAATTCACACAATTAAAAATACTTCAATGGTTGTTAGTCGTGGGATTGGAAACCACATGGGCGCAATAAGAATATTCAACAAACCGGAAGTCGTTACCGTTATTTTGAAAGCAAATGTATAAAATTAATTGCACAAAAAGTCAAGAACTCCCAAGATATTTCTAGGGAGTTCTTTTTTGAATTCTATTATAATATTATAGCTTTTCTAACTTTGCGAAGTTGGACATGATTTTCTTGGTTCCGACATCATCAAATGCAACCTCCAACAGAACATCGTTTCCCATGCGAGTTGCAGATAAAACGGTTCCGTCCTTAAACACTTTGTGCTTCACGCGTTGTCCGACAGAATACAACTCTGTCGAAGCTTTCGACTTTGACTCCTGCATTCTTTCAGCATATGCCGCAGCATACTCTTTTGACGGAGATGCATGTTTGAAAGTTACCTGACCGACTGATTCAGCCAATGGCTTCTTTGCCTCGATGTCGCAAAGTTCTTGTGGAATTTCCTTGAGGAATCTGGATGGTAGATTACGGTTTGTCTGACCATAAAGCATGCGGGTGTAAGCGTTGGAAATATACAGTCTCTTCTTTGCTCTCGTAATCGCAACATAAGCAAGGCGGCGTTCTTCCTCTATTTCCTCCGGACCTCCATAAATGGATTGGTTGCCAGGGAACATTCCTTCCTCCCAGCCAACAAGAAACACATTTGGGAATTCCAGACCCTTTGCCGAGTGAACCGTCATCAAAACAACCGCATCACTGTCGGCATCATATTTATCAATATCGTTTACAAGTGCAATCTCTTCCAAAAAGCCAGACAAAGATGTCTCTTCATTTTCTGATTCATACAAAGCAATGCTTGATGAAAGTTCCTTGACGTTATCAATCCTGTCCAATGCTTCAAATCCTTGTGCTTCCAAAGATGCCATATATCCCGAGCGTTCCGCAACCGCTTCAACAAGCTGGTTCATTGAAGCACTTTCGGCCATTTCGGTCAACTCGTCAATCAGATTAGTAAAGACCACAATCTTTTTCGCACTTTTGGCAATGGCAGGATAATCCCCTACATGCTTTAAAACTTCGTATATTGGGATTCCCAAACCTTCGGCAATTTCGGAGGCATTGCTGATTGTGACTTCGCCTATTCCCCTCTTGGGCTCGTTGATGATTCTGCGAAGACGAATTGTATCATCATGATTATTGATAACGCTTAAATATGCGATGACATCCCTGATTTCTTTTCGCTCATAGAACCTGTATCCACCGATAACTCTGTATGGTATTCCCGAACGAGCCATAACATTTTCAATCGCATTTGACTGTGCATTCATGCGATAAAGAATTGCATTATCACAAAAGCGTCCGCCATCCTTAACGCTGCTTGAAATCTGGTCAACTACAAACCTTGCCTCTTCTCGCTCATCCGGCAAAGTGCGAACAAAAATTTTATCTCCCTCACCGTTATCCGTCCAAAGGTTTTTACCCTTTCGTGCCGTATTATGAGAAATAACAGCATTAGCGGCATCCAAAATCATGGTAGTAGAACGATAATTCTGCTCCAATCTTATAACCGTCGCATCTTTGTATTCATCTTCAAAGTTCATGATATTTGCAATTGTAGCACCACGAAATCTGTAAATACTTTGATCGTCATCACCCACGACGCAAATGTTGCGGTTTTTTTCAGCAAGACGGCTTACAAGCATATATTGCGCATGGTTGGTGTCCTGATACTCATCCACCATTATGTATTTGAATTTGTTTTGATAATATTCCAAAACATCTTCATTTGTCTCAAAAAGTCTAACGGTATTAACAATAATGTCGTCAAAATCCATAGCATCCGCATTTTTAAGCATTCTTTGATACATTCCATATGCTGCGGCCATTTTGGATAACCGCTCATCACCTTGATGTTGTTCTTTGAACTCCTCACAAGTAATAAGATTATCCTTTGCGTGGCTTATTTCATTCAGAATTGAACGTACAGGCATCATCTTTTCTTCGATATTAAGATGCTTCATAACCTCTTTCATAAGCCGCTTTTGATCATCGGTATCATAAATTGTAAAATGTGATGTATAGCCGATTCTGTCACCATATCTGCGCAAAATTTTTGCACAAATTGAGTGGAAGGTTCCAGCCCACATGTCACGCGCGTTGTCGCCAAGCATCTTTGCAATACGCTCTTTCAGCTCTCCGGCGGCCTTGTTTGTGAATGTTATGGCCAAGATTTCCCACGGCTTTGCAGCATACAAACTAAACACGCCCGGTTCCAATTCTGCCCGACTGCCATCAATGTACTCACGAGCCATATTAATCTCGTATTCTCCCACAGCGTCCGGCACATATTTAGAATCATAAGCACTTCCGTATTTTACAAGACAAGCAATTCTGTTAACTAACACAGTGGTTTTGCCGCTTCCGGCGCCCGCCAAAACAAGCAGTGGTCCTTTTGCCGTAACCACAGCCTTAAACTGCATATCATTCATTCGTCCGAAATCCTTCTGGATAACAGCACATCTTAATTTAATAAAATCATTTTTAATATCTGACATATTTTTTCTCCGATAACTATTTTTTTAGCACTGAAAAACCACGGAATGGTCAAGACCATTCCCTACAGATTTAACAGCTTTCGGTAACCACAATATTTTCGGAAACCTCAATATTTATTACTGTAGAAAACAGTCATGACTGTTCACTAATACTAATTCCAAATAAAAATCAACCAATCTTCGTGGTCTTTTGTTTGCGAGACTGCGTTGTCGTTCTCGGCGGGCGATAGCCCGCCTTCGTCCTCCGCCTTGTCTCACAAACAAAATCCTCGCA
>JAQVYP010000147.1 GCA_029004655.1 Oscillospiraceae bacterium
TGAAGCAATTATTGCCTGCATGTGGTTATCACAACAGCTTTGTGCAGCAAGTCCGAGACGTAAAAATTTATGGGCGGAATCTTGTGCTATTGCAGCGGAATTGCCAAGCCCGAAAATGGCAATTCTTTTAGCATTCATAATCGCCTTTGCCGCTTTTTCAAGTTGTTTGGGCTCTAATACCGACTCTGTATTCCAAAGTGCAATAGCAATATCGTTGATACGCTTGTGAAAAATTTCAAAACAGGTATCGCTATTTGTGATTTCGCTATTAACTTTTGAAGTTGAAGCGATATCACGGACGATGCCTATTTTCATTTCTCTGTAACCACTGAAACCTATGCGTTTCGAAAAGCGTACGATGGTGGCATCGGTAGAATCGCTTAAACTTGCTAGTTCGGTTATTGTAAGATTAAGCACGTCTTGCGGGTGTTGCAAAATATACTCAGCAACTTTTTTTCACTTGGCCCCATCTGATTAATTAGAAACCGGATTTTATGAATTATTGACTCCATATAACACCTCGAAACTTTTACTTTTAATTCAAAAATGAAAGTAATTTCTACTATTTTACTACATTTTTGAAACTAAAACAAGGAAAGTGAAAAAACTTTTTGCTTTGGTATTGAAAAGCAGTGATAAATTTGGTATGTTAACTGTAATAAAATTACGATGTCACCTATACTGTTGTCAGTATCTACCAAGAACGCGAAAAAAGATTTCTACTCTATCTTAAAAAATAGCAGTCGGCGGTCACGTTTCAAGGGTTTGTTGCTTCAAGTAAATCAGGTGAATACGATTAAGAAATAAAGATATGGCAATAGCGTATCTCTATTGTGTACTATCGGAGGAATTTATAATGATTACTATTCAAAATTCTTTTTTAAAGGCAAAATTTAATGAGGTCGGTGCAGAGCTTAAAAGTCTTGTGTGCAACGATACCGAGTATATTTGGAACGGCGATGAAAATTTTTGGAAAGGTTCTGCGCCGACTCTTTTTCCGATTTGCAGCGGACTTAAGGATGATAAATATTTATTAGACGGTGTGGAATACACTCTGGCTAAACATGGCTTTGCAAAACAAAAAACTTTCGAGCTAGAAAGCAAACAAGAAGACAGTGCCGTATTTCTGCTTAAAGCTGATACCGAAACCTTAAAGCAATACCCCTTTAACTTTGAATTTCGAATTGCTTATGAGTTGATAGGTAAAAAGTTAAAGGTTACCTATAAGGTCACCAATAAATACACAAAGAAAATGTATTTTTCTATTGGTGCCCACGAAGCATATAACTGCCCCGAGGGTATTGAGGATTATGATATTTGTTTTCCGCAAAATGAAACCCTTGACTCTAGCATGCTTGTAGGAAATGTTTTGGGTGACGATACCGTTCGCATTATCGAAAATGAAGATAAACTTGCTCTTAAATACGATTACTTTGCAGTAGATGCTTTGGTTTTCAAAAAACTTGTAAGTAAAAGTGCAGTTCTTAAAAACCGTAAAACAGGGAGAGCAGTAAGACTTCAGTTTGAGGAATTTCCGTATTTTTTATTATGGACAAAACCTGGAGCCGGATATATTTGTATGGAACCTTGGTGCGGAATTTCCGACAGTATTCATTCAAAATATGACTTTGTGAATAAAGATGGAATTGAAACGGCAGATGTAAATGAAACATTTACAAGAGTTCATTCAGTTGAAATATTATAATCGGAGAATTAATATTTTTAATGAAACACTTTTAATGCGAGCTTTTTTTATGAAATATTAGTAGAGAGCATATTCGAAAACTTTAAATGGTTATGTTGCAATTCCATTTTGAAGTTTATAGAATATGCTCTACTTTTTTGCTTATTTGTTCTAGCTCATTCGTTATCCGGAAATTCAAGCACATCTCAAACTTTTATCTTTAACTTGTATTCCACTTTCTACAAAAGAAGAAATAGTAGGAATAATAGAAAAGTATAAACCGAATGTAGTTTTGTGGGGCAGTGATAGTATTAGTAAGCGTCTTTCGTCGCAGGTGGCTTCAGCCCTTGATATAGGGCTTTGTGCCGACTGCACAAGTTTAGAAACTGACGGCGAAACACTTTTCATGATAAGACCTGCACTTTCGGGAAGTGTTACTGCAAGAATAAAAAGCCTTACAAAACCTGCTATGGCAACGGTACGCACAACGAATAATGATACCAAAGATATTATTCTTTGTATCGGTTACGGTGCGAAGGATCATATAAGCAAATTAAAAGCATTTGCCGAAAGCATTGGTGCCGATGTTGCTGCTACTAGAAAAGCGGTTGATAATAGTTTGATGCCTTATTCTTCGCAGGTTGGTCTTACTGGTAAAATGGTAGCATCGCCCATATATATCGCCGTAGGCGTTTCTGGAGCAGTTCATCATACTGTAGGTATGGAGCAGTCTGGCACTGTTATCGCAATAAACCCCGATAAAAACGCCCCGATATTTGATTATGCAGATTTTGGGATACTATCAAAATACGAAAACTGCTGCAACTGATATTGGAACGTGCAGACTGCAAGAGTACAAGGTTCTAGTATCGGCATCAACCACTGGATATTTACAGTCATAATACTGATACTATGCAACAGCAAGCAGCGGTATTATACAAGGAAAAATTAACAAAGAAAATCGTTGCAGGTGTTTTATACTAATTCCAAATAAAAATCAACCAATCTTCGCGGTCTTTTGTTTGCGAGACTGCGTTATCGTTCTCGGCGGGCGATAGCCCGCCTTCGTCCTCCGCCTTGTCTCACAAACAAAATCCTCGCAAATCTTGGTCACTTTTTAATTGGAATTAGTATTAATCGGAATAATATCATTAGCGTTAATAAAGACATAATTTTTAACATAACAATAATCCCCTTAGCGTAGTCTTGAAATCTTTTTGTTATTTCAAGTGTCTACTCTAAGGGGATTATATTACATCCTATGTTTCATTGGCGTTTGTATATGGTATTAGCCATCTGTTAACACGGGTGGATATTTTCAACTTAAATGTACGACCGAACCTATAAGCCGAGTTCTGTCGTGAACGACCATCTGTCTCGACTGCAGATTGCTCTACAGCTCTAGCCATCTTTCTCGGCACATCGGGCAAATGTATAGCCGAATTTGATGTTGCATCGGATAGGGTTTACATGACTGCATGGTCTCCCATCAGCCGGTGAGCTCTTACCTCACCTTTCCATCCTTACCGGTAAAACCGGCGGTATCTCTCTGTTGCACTTTCCCTAAGGTCACCCTCGGCGGCCGTTAGCCGTTATCCTGCCCTGCGATGCTCGGACTTTCCTCAGGCATGAAACCATGCCCGTAGCCGCTCAGTCCGCTCGTACATTATTAAGCTTAAACAGTATAACATAACAAAATCAAAAAAGAAAGACTTGTCTTTAGCTAATTATTATTGTGACATGGTCTAGCCCTAATGAATACTATGGAATGTTAAAGCATCAAATATCTTACATTTTAGGAGGATTCGTTATGACTGACATTAATAAACTGCCTCTTTTCTTTTTAAGTTCAAATTCAGCTGAAGGTTTCGTTTCACATTTCCCTGATGCGTACAGTGCAGCAGATGGTTGGCGTGCATACATAATTAAAGGTGGGCCGGGCACGGGAAAATCCACATGTATGAAAACCATTGCCAAAAAATTATCCGATGCAGGATTTGATGTTCATTTAGCACCCTGCACAAGTGACCCGCAATCACTTGATGCTGTTATTATAACAGAGCTTAAAACAATTATTCTTGATGGAACTGCACCGCATGTTGTAGAACCGAAATATATTGGTGCGTGTGAAAGTCTTGTCGATTTTGGAGTAAGCTTTGATACAGGCAAGCTGTCAAATTCCAGAGCAGAAATAATAGCTATATCCCATGCTATTTCCGAATTGTACGAACGTGCTTATCGATATATAAAAGCTGCGGGCACTTTATTGACCGATACTTATCGCCTTGCATTACAATGCACCGATACTGAAAAAGCAACAAAATTCGGAACGTCAATTGCCGAACGCTATATTCCGAAAAAATCCGGAAAAGGAACAGAAAAAATTAGATTTTTGAGTGGAGTTACTTCCAAAGGGCTGGTATACTACCGAACAACCATTGATAAGATGGGGTGCAATACAATTGCCATTTGTGATGAATACGGTGTCGCTTCTGGAATTATAATGCAACGCATTCACGATATTGCTATCGAACGTGGTCAAGACATAATAACATGCAAAAATCCTTTATTACCAAACAAAAAAACCGATCATATAATTATTCCAAGTTTGGGTCTTGCCTTTATCACATCAAATAGATATCTTACTCTAGGAGATGCCGGGCATAAAATATATGCCAGGCGTTTCACCGATGCGGCGGCGTTGAGACTTCGTAAGTCGCGAATTAGCTTTAACAGACGCGCTATGAACGAATTGCTTGAAAATGCAGCAGATACAATGTCCGAATCGAAATCATTACACGATGAGTTAGAAAAATATTATATAAGTTCAGTAGATTTTGCGATGGTAAATGAAATCACAGAAAATCTTGCGTTTCAAATAATTGGTGGCTGATTGAGTTTATCTGATAGTTTCAATTTATAATTGACTGATTTTAATGCCTCTCATCAAAAAAATAGATGAGAGGTATAATTTATGTGTTGACAAAACACTAAAAGTGAAGTAAAATATATCAGTCGCGTATATCAGAAATATTGTATTCACGACGAACCTAAATAACGGGATGTGGCGAAGTTTGGTATCGCGCTTGGTTTGGGA
>JAQVYP010000148.1 GCA_029004655.1 Oscillospiraceae bacterium
AGTATTTGTCAGGCAAGACACAAGTGCCGTTACCATGGTCACTCCCGCAGACGGGCCATCCTTTGGAACAGCGCCTTCCGTTGCATTGATGTGAATATCAAGGTTCTTATAAAATTTGCTGTCAATCAGCAACTCGTCGGCTTTGCTTCTCACATAAGTAACGGCGGTTTTGGCAGATTCCTGCATCACATCGCCCAAAGAACCAGTCAGCACAAGCTTGCCTGTACCCTTTACAGCAGCAACTTCCAACTGCATCAGCACTCCGCCAACAGCTGTCCATGCAAGACCGTTGACAAATCCTATCTCGTCAGTAGCCAAAATAGTATCGGGCTTAAACTTCTCCACTCCCAAAAAGTCTTTCAGGTTTGTTTCGGTAATAACAATTTTTTGTGCCTTTTCCGAAACAATTTGCGTGGCTGTTTTTCTGCAAAGAGAGGCAATCTCCCTCTTCAAATTTCTAACTCCCGCTTCGTGAGTATAATTATCAATCAGCTTGTAAATAACCTCGTCCGTAATCTTACATGTTTTTGCACTAAGACCATGTTCTTTAAGCTGCTTTTTAATAAGATGATTTTTAGCAATATGGAACTTGTCCTCTCTGGTATAGCTTGAAATTTCAATGATTTCCATACGGTCAAGCAACGGAGTCGGTATCGTATCCATAGAATTGGCAGTAGTAATAAACAGCACATTGCTTAAATCAAACGGCAAATCTATGTAATGATCCATAAAGGTAGAATTCTGTTCGCTGTCCAGCGCCTCTAAAAGTGCGGCAGACGGGTCACCCTTATAGTTTGAATCAAGCTTATCCACTTCATCCAAAAGTATAAGCGGATTTGCGCTGCCTGCAAGCTTGACTGCATTAATAATTCTGCCCGGCATTGCACCGATATATGTTTTTCTGTGGCCCCTGATTTCGGCTTCATCAGATACACCACCTAGGGAAACTCTCGCATATTTTCTGCCCATGCACTCTGCAACCGATTTTGCAATAGACGTTTTGCCCACACCGGGAGGCCCCACAAGGCAAATAATTTGACCTTTAATTTCGGGTACAAGACTATGAACGGCAAGCATTTCAATCATTCTTTGCTTAACCTTCGCCAAGCCATAATGGTCGCGATCCAAAATCTTTTGCGATTTTTGAATATCAATTTTTGCTTCTGTATATTTTCCCCAAGGCAAAGACAAACAAGTGTCAAGATAATTTCTGACAACCGTTGCTTCGTGAGATCCGCCTGGCATCTTTAAAAGCTTATCAACCTCTTTTAAAAGCTTGTCCTTAATTTCGTGATCCATTTTTAAAGCATTGATTTTCTCATAATATTCGTCTGCTTCATCTTCAGGGTCATCGCTGCCATAAAGCTGCTCAGAAATTGCCTTCAACTGCTCATGCAAATAATAGTTGCGTTGATTTTCATCCATGCTTTCATGCACGGTTTGATTGATTTTTGCATCAATAGTTAAAATTTCTTCCTCACGCGACAGCATAGACAGCACGATTTTAAGCCTTTTTTGCGGATTAAACTGTTCTAAAATATATTGCTTGTCGTCAATTTCAACTGCAATGTTATTAGTAATAAAATCAGCAATATACCCCATATCGTTGGTGCTCAAAATAGTTTGCGATATATCGGGCGGCATTTTGGGAACCAGTTTCGCATATTCTTCAAATAATGTACGAGTACGTCGCAATAAAGCATCCTTATTAACCTCGCTGCTGCGAGGAACAACATCCTCTATCTCTTCGCATTCGGCATAAAAAGTAGGCTCAGTTTTCGTCAAAGAAAGGCACTTGCAACGGGACACACCCTCTACAATAACGCGTGCGCTGCCGTTTGGAAGCTTAACCATTTGGCGGATTTTAGAAATAACGCCAATTTTATATAAGTCCTTATATGTTGGCTCCTCAACGGTCATATCCCGCTGGGTGATAAGCAAAATTGTTTGATTTGTATTCATCGCGTCATCAAGGGCTTTAATGGATTTTTCTCTTCCAACATCAAAATGAACAACCATTTTGGGGAAAACCACAACGCCTCTTAATGCCAAAACCGGTAATACGCGTATATTTTTATTTATATTATCTGACATATTTGCCTCCTATATATAGATGTAGTTTATTATACAACACAACGCTTGCATTATCAAATGTAAATAATACGAATTTGCAATTTTATTAACACTAATTAAAACAAGAAGTCGCTCAATCTTTGCGGTCTTTTGGCGATTTTTAATTAGCAATAGTATTAAGGGAACCTCTAAAAACTCATCGTCCGCCATCTTAGTGTGTCTTTTTCCCCCACTCAGCGTCAAAATACTCGCAAATACACAAAGTATTTGCTCCGTTTTTTTCTTGATTGGGTAAAAAATCCCCACCAATCTGTCAGACGCCGAGTATTTAGAGATTCCCTTAAGTATCAAAAAGCTTTGTTATTTGAACGTATGTCTGCTATAATATTAACAAACACTAACAAAAAACATTTTGTTTTAAAGAAATGAGGTTTACCTATGTTTAAAAAATATGTCGTTCCTGCGATAATCACAGTTGTGTTTGGTGGAGTGTATTATTACTTTGCCTTACCGCCCATTAACATAAAATCCGGTGAGTTTTGGTTTGCTCTGGCACTGTTAATAGCGTGTTATATAATTTGTTATCTGGTTTCCGCCGGCAAGCGCAAAATCGGCTCATTCGCTCAAAATACATCAAATTTCATCACCCCGGGTGCAATTAATTTAAATATAAAGCTTGGCAAACATGCTAAAACAGCTGTTATAACTGCTGTTTTAGCTATCGTTGCCGCACTTAGCGTTATAGGAATCACGTCAGCCAGAATGTTTAATGCTCAGGACTATCAATCCATGATTACTGTAACAGACCGTGATTTTGCCACGGATATTTCTGAAATTCCGCTTTCGCAAATTCCGATTGTTGACCGTGACACCGCGGTAAGATTAGGTAGCCGCAAAATCGGCGAGGTTGTCGAGCTGGTTTCACAGTTTGACGTGTCCAATTATTATACGCAAATTAATTTTAACGGAATGCCTACGCGTGTTTCTCCGCTCCAATATAGCGGGACTATAAAATGGTTTACAAACAAAAGCGACGGTATTCCATATTATGTTCAAATAGACATGGCAACGCAGGAAACCGAGCTTGTCAAATTGGCAGAGGGAATGAAATATTCTCCGAGCGAGTTGTTTTCAAGAGATTTAATGAGACATATCCGCTTCAAATATCCGACCAAGATGTTCAATGAAGTCAATTTTGAAATAAGTGATGACGGAAAACCATACTGGGTTGTTTCATATTATGGCTACAAAGTCGGTTTCCTTGGCGGCAAAGACATAACAGGAATTTTATTGGTGGATGCCGTAACCGGTGAAATGATAGATTATCCCGTCGCCGATGTGCCTGAGTGGATTGACCGCGTTTACTCCTCTGATTTGGTTGTGGAGCAAGCTAACAATTGGGGCACTTTAAAAAGCGGTTACCTAAACTCGGTTTTTGGTCAAAGAGGCGTGGTTAAGACAACTACCGGTTATAATTATTTGGCACTCGACGACGACGTATGGCTTTATACAGGCGTTACCTCGGTCGTTTCGGACGAATCAAATATAGGCTTTATTCTTATAAATATGCGCACAAAGGAAACAAGACTATACTCGATAAATGGCGCGGAAGAATATTCCGCAATGGAATCTGCACAAGGCCAAATTCAAGAAAAAGGCTATGTAGCAACCTTCCCCATTCTTGTCAACGTAGCCGACATTCCGACCTATTTTGTAAGTCTGAAAGATAATGCAGGACTTGTAAAAGCCTATTCGTTTGTATCTGTGTCGGATTATCAGATAGTAGGCGTTGCGGATACACTTCAAGGTGCTGAGGTTGAATACAGGCGTCTGCTGGGTGTTGGTGACAGTTCAACAGACAATAAACCTGCAGAAGAAATCATCACAGTTACCGGCATAATCAGCCGTATCTCAACCGCTGTAAAATCCGGAAATTCGATTTACTATATAGAAATTAACGGCACAATATACACCGCAAGCATAGAAATCAGCGACAGTTTACCGTTGCTTGCAAGCGGCGACACCGTAGAAATTCAAATAACCCCAACCAAACAAATGAAATCCATTACATTAAAAAAATAAGCGAGTTATTTTATTGATCGATGAATTTAATTGCGGAACGACGGGGGCGTCGTTCCCTACGGCGTTCGTGGATTTATTTGATTTATTGGAACGACGGGGTTCGTGGGTTTATTTGATTTTGTGGTTACATAAAATCCATCTTGTTGCCATTTTTGTGGGTTTTCGTCGATGTATTGCCAGATTTTTTTGCAGTAGGGAACGACGCCCTCGTCGTTCCGCAATTTCAAACCCGTATTTTTTATCAATAATTTCAACAGCATCATTATTCTTTGATAATGCCGTGTCGTAACCAATTTAAAATCTTTCATCAAACCCTGTAGGGAACGACGGGGTTTGTGGGTTTATTTGATTTTGTGGTTACATAAAAATTGCGGAACGACGGGGGCGTCGTTCCCTACGGGGTTCGTGGGTTTATTTGACTTTGTGGTTACATAAAAATTGCGGAACGACGGGGCATCGTTCCCTACGGGGTTCGTGGATTTATTTGATTTTGTGGGTTTTCGTCGATGTATTGCCAGATTTTTTT
>JAQVYP010000149.1 GCA_029004655.1 Oscillospiraceae bacterium
CTTGTTTTTTTTGTCACATTATATTTCAACAGCAATATAATGAACTATAACCATTTAATTCATTATGAAAGGAAATATATATGGACAAAGCAAACGCAAAACCTCTTATTTCAACTCCGCTCTCTGCTGAGAGTTTGTCGGTGTTACAGCAGACACCGATAACACCGGGGAACGCAAATCAATCTCCTGTTCTACCTTCGGAACCTCAGTTAGAGGATATGGAAAATCTATATCCGGATATTTACAAGGATCTATATCCGGTTGTCCTTGCTGCGGTAAACAGTTTAATAGCAGCAGGGTATACTATTACGCCCGATGCAATTGACGACATCGTAGACAACATAATCAGGAACAGCGGTTTATGGTATGAAGACGAGGATGACGGCGACGACATGGAGCCCGAAACAATGCCTGTGCAATTAGGTTTTGGTCGTATGCCGTATCGCAGGCGCAGACGCAGGTATCACAATCGCGGCACTCTTCGGGATCTCGTAAGAATTTTGTTGCTTCGTGAGCTATTTACCAGGGGCAATAATCAACCGTATCTTTGGAGGTAAATTGCGTGAATAATTTAACTGATCAACAGTATGTGGTAAAATCACTGGAACTGCATCTATTTTTCGGACGCATAATGAAGGAGCATTCATTTTTTTTAGAAGCAGGTTTCACTCCAAAAAACTCTTCTTTTTCTGTGGCAGCTGATAAATATAAGGTCGAGTTCGAAAAGCTTCTCCGAAATGCTATTCGACTGAGTAATGGAATTGTCAGCTATGAAGCTCTTCACTCTGGTGAGTTTATCACCGATTACACACTGGGTTCTGAGCAAAAAACGCAAAACTTTACTGGAATTACAATTGACACAAATCTAACTACACAAGAAGCCGCGCTTCATAGTGGAGCTAATCCTAATGTTAATTCAAGTCTTGTGCGTGCTGTCCGTGAATTAAATACCGGAGCATTGCCGCTTATAAACAGCTTGATTGACTTTAAAACTCAAATACTTAACGGTATGTTATCGTGTAATATGTTTACAATGAATTACCCGCTTCTTGTTGACCACATCAGACGTGAAGCAAGGATGTACCGCGACCATCTGACGGCGCTTGAGCAAGGTCAGGATTTGGACAATAACACAAAGGATATGGAACTATTCTGGGATCAGATTATGCTGGAGCATGCGCTCTTTATACGAGGTCTGCTTGACCCGTCTGAAGGTGAGCTGATCAATACAGCGAATGATTTTGCAGCTGAATACAGCGCTCTCATCGAACAAGCACTATCCGCCAATGACGCGATGCTCGAGACTGTGACAACTGAAACGCTCGAGGGCACAAAATCATATCGTGATTTTAAAACAGCAGCAACAAAAGGAATCGCCGAATGCAAAATCCGCTCTATAATTCTACCGCTTTTGGCAGACCACACCCTGCGTGAAGCAAACCACTATATAAGACTTCTTAATCAAACAAAATAATACTTGAATATTGTTGCATAACAAATACGCCGAACCCATATTAAAAGGGCTCGGCGTAAATTGTATTGTACTCGTTCGTTTTAGTTTGGAACAATAATTGTAGTAATCGACTTTTTCTTTCTCCATTATCACCGCCTTAGAGGGAAATATAAATTGTAAGATAATAAGAGGCAATACATTATTCTGTTATTTCCTCAATTATATAAAGCAAATTGCTATATTCGTAATACTTAAACCTATAATGCGAACCTTTCTTTAGCTTTACATCTAATTGAATAACATCATAAGTGTTCGAATTGTTTATAAATTTTACCTTTGGTCTGGTTCCATCAATCTGTGGAATATAAATTTCAACGATTCCAGTAATATAAACATCTTCTGCATAATAATCTTTTAAAGCACTTTCTACTCTCTGATATGAACCAATCGCCATCATACAAAAGAGAAGTAATACAACTAATTTCGGTATTGCTGATTTTTTTATATTTATGGTTGATTTTTTTATTATTGCTAATATAAAATCAATTATAAAACTGATTACAATAGCAGCTGCAAAAGATAGCAAAATCATAAAAAACCTTATATCACCACAAAGAACTCTCATATCCAAATCGCTTGAATACGAAGGCAAAATCATTACAGTTGAAAATATTATCAGAGGAATGGTGATTATTAATGCTGCTAATACGACTTCCTTTTTGGCAACCTGCTTTTTAGGAGGATAATAAGAAATATCATAATCGTTCATATCATCAATTCCTTTTTTCTTGAACTTTATTAACTTAATTTTAGCATGCATTTATTTCCATGTCAATGATTTATTATAATTTGCTTTGCGAAGCAAAGCTTCCACTTTTATTATTTATTCTTTCTTATTTTTTTATTTTTAGGGTACAAGTGAAGTATCCGGCTTTCGCCGGATGTGAAGTAATCCACTTCGTGGATTGTGATGTTGCCGCTATGCGGCAGTGAAGTGAAATAAATCTACTCACGCCCGTAGGCATTTCATACACCGCAGGTGTATTTCACGTGCTAAGCACATTTCACAAATCCGATAGGATTTATTTCGTTGAAAAAAGCGTTGCAAATGCAACGCTTTTATTCGTGCC
This sequence comes from Oscillospiraceae bacterium, assembly GCA_029004655.1. Classification (GTDB taxonomy): domain Bacteria; phylum Bacillota; class Clostridia; order Oscillospirales; family Acutalibacteraceae; genus STF2-152. Next base: position 2,584 of record JAQVYP010000149.1, read on the forward strand.
AAAGGGTAAGTAAACGGAGCAGAATTGATGTAAAAGTAAGCAAAAGTACACCAAAAAAAATTTATAATTAAAGTCCGGCGGCGTATTTTTTTAGTATGGAGATGATTTCTTCTTCATGTTCATAGAATACATCGTCACACTGTTCCAAAATTGCTTCTGCTCCTGCATCTTCGTCATTTGTTTCTAACACAAGATATGCTTTATACGCTTTCTGTAAATTGCTCCTTAGGTGAGAAGATAAAATCCGCTCCAATGTGGACATTTCTTTTTGTAAATCCCCTGTATTTTCCGTATTACAAAAATATTGCGAATGGCCACCGTTATTGATCTCGCTTTGATATGTCATCAGCTCGGCATATGGTGATCCTATCCGGTTCTCTGCCCACAAAGCCCACATTTTATTCCATTTGGGGTCTTCTTCTGTTAATTCTACTTTCTTAATTCTTTTTAGCCAATCAAACAATCCCATAAAATCGCCTCTTTATTTTTATTGTTATTTCATATTCTCCTTTGCAGTGTTGATAGAAGCAATCAAAATACGGCGAATTGTCCCGCACTTATTGTAAAGATCGATTGCAACATCCCTGTTCAGAATATCAGATTTAACAAACAACTCCAGCCAATATTCCGTTTCATAACATTCCTTTAAGGAAATCTGTAACTTGGCGATAAAATCAGGCTTTCCGTGGGCGTAATTGGCCTCGTGGATGTTTGCACCGATAGAGGTGGCGGAGCGCTCTAACTGATTGACAAGGGAATAATGACCCTTAATTCCTTCACAAAGTTTGATAATTTTAATGGAAAAATCCATAGATAAACCAACGAGTTTATTATCTTTCATCGGTATCACCTCTGCGATTATTATAGCATACTTAATAAAATATTGCTACGCAATATGAAATAATCCTTCGAATTATGAAATATTTTGCCTTGACGGCAAAATGTGAAATAAAATAAATCATTCATACTCCACAGCGTATTTATAGCGTCAGCTATTTCATATGCGACAGCATATTTCACAAATCCCGCAAGGGGATTTATTTCATTGAAAAAAGACATCCCAAGAAAACAACAATTCTTATCAATTCCAATTAAGTGAAATATTTTGCTAGCGCAAAATGTGATATAATTTCCTTGCGGAAATTATGATATATCTCGCTTCACTCGATGTGAAATAAAATAAATCCCCTCATACGCCGCAGCGTATTTCATGGCGTTAGCTATTTCATATGCCGAAGGCATATTTCACAAATTCCGCAGGGGATTTATTTCGTTGAAAAAAGCGTTGCAAATGCAACGCTTTTTTATGGCAGGGGTGGATGGACTCGAACCATCGGAATGCAAGAGTCAAAGTCTTGTGCCTTACCACTTGGCTACACCCCTATATTAAATTGTCACTGACGGATATTATACTTTACACAGCCTATTTTGTCAATACTTTTTCTTTTTTAATCTAAGTTAAACTCAAACGGCAGAACCGCAGGTTCTGCCGTTTAGCTAATTTTACTTTATTTAATCCCAGCTGCTTCGTATCTTTTAATAAGCTGCTGGAGTCTCTTTGTGGCATCAAGGAGTGATGATATAGAGTGGTCAAAGCTGAGGGTGTTGACAATTTTGGCTATGAACTTTGATAAGTCAACTTCAACAAACCAAGGTCTTTTCTTGACTTCTTCCGGTACATAGGAAAGGTTAGTCGTGAACATCCTCGTCAGCTTTCCTTCTTCGTAGAGTTTATCAAACTTTTCGACACCTTCTGTAAAGAATGCGAAGGTTGATGCAACATAGGTATTGCCAATTTTATATTTTCCAATTTCGTTTATGATGTCGATTATCGACTCACCTGAAGCTATCATATCATCGACAATAAGAACGTTCTTTCCGCTGAGATCGCCGCCGATGTATTCATGCTGAATAATCGGGTTTTTACCGTTGACAATTCTTTGGAAATCGCGACGCTTATAGAACATACCGACATCAAGACCAAGGACATTTGCGTAATAAATCGCTCTGTCCATCGCACCTGTGTCAGGGCTTATAACGGTCATATTGTCTCTGACAGCCGGTAGACCTTCGGTTTCGATCATCTTCTTAATCATAG
>JAQVYP010000150.1 GCA_029004655.1 Oscillospiraceae bacterium
AACGATTTATTTGCGTGTCTGGCATTAAACCGAACAGAAGATTAAATGATAAACTTGTCAAAGAACTTATTGAGTTTGCAGCCATTGCTGCATGACGCTAAACTATATTTTTAACGAACTATTGTTAGTTTATTATCCACATTAAAATTACCCAAGGGTGCCCGGTTGTTATCGGGTAAATCCTTTTTGGAATTTTTCTCACGCAATTATCACATTATGCAACTCATTCACATACTTGCCCACGTAAGCTAAATTATCTCCATATACTTTTAACCAATCAAACTCATTAAAAGGCTCGTTGTTTGCCATTATGCTTCCATCTATATCGCCATTTACACTTACATAATCAATAATCGTCTTCAGGTATTCCATCTGGTCTGAATTAAGAGTGTTTACATCTATGAATTCTGAGAACTTCTGTAATGCTATATCACGATCAACACCAACAAGTGAACGAATGAAAATAGCTACATTCCCACCCTGTATCATATTCTTGGTTTGCTTCTCATAGTCATCTTTGCTACCTAACTCTTCCCAGAGAACTTTCTCCAGTTCAATAATATCATTTTGGGTGAGTTTTTCAAGATTCTTTATCTTCTGAATTACAGGATTATCGCTATTCTCGCTCAAATAGTCAAGAATCTTTTGCTTATAAGTCATAACTGGCAAGTTTGGCTTACCTGTTACACCACCATCGGTAAATTCGTCCTCAATATCAATAACGAATGTTTTTCCTTCCTTTTTGTCGAGAAATTTCATCAAGTCACGTAATTCTGTCCTGATTCTCTCCAATTCAGGAACTGAAATATTCCCCCAAAACTGCTCTGTCAACACCTCTTTCAGTACCTCTTTTTTCTCTCTGATTTGAGGAATAGTTGTTTTCTCCAACAGCACATTTGCAATAGATACAATTTGCTGAATATTGCCTTGAGGTATTATCTCTTCGTCCAGCAAAGAAAATTCCATCAAGTAAATAATCAAGTCAAATCTTTTAGGATTCTCATCTTCTAGAGAAGGTTGAACAAGACGGGATATATGATTCTTTATCTCAACACCATCAACAAGAGTTGCGTATTCCCATGCTATTTCTGTAGAATATTTATCCACAAGAGCCCATTCAGCACGAACATCTATAAAACTACGATTCAAATCTGAGATCTGCTTTTGCAATTCCTTTTTCAAATCATCATGAAACTGTTTTAGAAAATCGTTTTCCTGATACCTGAAATCCTGCAGAGCTATAGCAATATCCAGTTTAACATTAAACAGTTTTTCGGTTAACGAAATGGTGTGAGTCTGAACAAGCTCCTTAACGTCAATGCTAAAATAGTCGAAGTTACCACAGTAGTCAAAAATAAGAAACTGCTCCTTGTCAATGCCTGCACCAAAAATATCCTCAGATAACCGGGTTCCGCGTCCAATCATCTGCTGAAACTTGATTTTAGATTTAACCACCTTAAAGAACACCAGGTTCAAAATATCCGGAACATCAATACCTGTATCAAGCATATCAACAGACACAGCAATTTGAGGTAGATTACCCCTCACTTCAAACCGATTTATCAGATCATGTCCATATTTTACAGTATTATCAATTAAAGCGCAATAATCAGCGCCATATTGAGGATACAGGATATTAAACCGCTCAACAATTTGCACAGCATGCTTGTGGTTAGCCGCAAAGACGATCGTTTTTCCTATCTCTTCACCACCTTTAATCTTAATTCCCTCAGACATCAGATCCTGCAAAACCTTGTCTACAGTATCATTGTTATACAGATAACTGAAAATCTCCCCCGGGTTAATATCTCTTCTGCTAATATTTAACAGATCAATCTCGTTACCTTCATTTTCGTACTCATAAATCTTGTCAAGCTGCTCTTTTTCATGATCAGACAAATCATCATATTTAATCCCTTTGGATAGAATTGCTGATTTCCTGTTTATAACCTTGTAATCTACAAGAAATTCATCTCTGACGGCTTCGTCCAACTCATAAGCAAAATTAGGCTCACCTTGCTCCATCTGAAACATATCGTAGGTGCTTTTATCAACCTCATCACGTGGAGTGGCAGTTAACCCCACCAGAAAAGCATCAAAGTAGTTGAAGATAAACATATACTTTCCAAAGATACTTCTATGAGCCTCATCAATGATAATCAAATCAAACCTGCCAATAGAAAATTCCTTTGTATCAGCATCAATAAAATTAACCAACGTCTGGTATGTAGAAAAAAGAATACGAGCATTCTTATCAGGCTTATTCGTTTTGTCCGAAAGTATCGATGTGGTAATATGCGGCAACATCTTAGTATAGTTTTTATGCGCTTGGGAAACCAAAGCCGTCCTGTCGGCTAAAAACAACACATTCTTAACCCAATCATTCCGCATTAATACGTCAACCAAAGAGATTGACACACGCGTTTTACCAGATCCGGTTGCCATGACCAGCAAACCACGCTTGTGAAAACTATTCAGATGCTCACATATTGTTGTGATAGCCTGCTTCTGATATGCCCTGTTTGTAATATCATCATTAATTCTGAGATCAGTTATAGGATTGCGGTTTTGTCTCTGAATCAGAAGCTCTAAATCTTCACGAGAATGGAAGCCGTATAAACGGCGTGGAGGATAACCTAATCTGTCTATACAATAAATCTCATAACCATTGGTGTAATAAATTATTGGCTTCACACGATACTTTGCCTCTAAACATTCGGCATACAGTTGAGCCTGATGCTTCCCGGCATTTGGATCCACACTTGTTTTTTTGGCTTCAATCAGTGCAAGCGGCTTACCGTTCGATCCAAAAATCACATAATCAACAAACCCGGTTAATCGGGAATTAGGCATCCCGGTAATCTCAATCTCAATTCCAACAGAATTAGCAGCAATGATGTTTTTCTGATTCAGGACATTCCAGCCAGCTTCCTGAAGAAGCATGTTAATGTAAAGCTCCCGCGTTTCAGCCTCAGTAAAATACTCGGGAAGTTTAGATGTTGTGAGTACAGCTGTTGCCTTTGCTTTCTTATCATACTTTTCAATTACAGCAGGCTCCGGCTCAATAGCAGCCTTGCGAAGAACATAAATCACCGTTTTTTCTGTAAGGAGTTCTTTATCAAATCGGGGAAACAGATCAATAACCCCAAGCATCATGAGCACAGAACCCACGAAGTTATGCAAGTTAAGAACACAGAAAAATGAGTCTTTTCGTGTAACAGTACCTGAATGTGCAGCATTATTACCAACCTTGCGTATAAAATGCAAAGCACGCATCAGCTCACGGTCGTTAATAAACTCTTTGAAATCCTCCTGATCCACCAACTCAAAAAGAGAAGCGCGCTCACTTATTGGAAAACCTTTAAGCAAATAAATAGATTTAACAACATACTCCAGAGCCTTCCTGCTGCTTAAAGCCGACTTCTCAGGATCCAACAATTGCCATATTTCGGCCTCATAACACAATGCATACAAATCGGCAAAATCAGACTTTCCTTTAAGGTAATCAAAATTGCGCTTAGGCAAATCACCTCTGCTTAAATCTAATTCAGGCTCATTTAGTGAATAATGATCATAAGAAATAGCCGGTTCTTCTATCTTGTTTTTGTCGTCATGTGAATCCATAGGCGTGATTATTAGTGAATAATTTAGCCGAAATATTTATCCATTGTATAATTTATAAGCTGCTCTGTTTGTGCAATGCTTTGTTTTACTAATTCCTTTTGTGTCTCTATTTTTTCTATGCGCTGAGCGAATTGGAATTGGAGGGAAAAGGGTGAAATGGGAATTTCTAAGTTTCTTATAATACCAAGAGATAAGAATTTCTGAGTTCCACCCAAAATTAATTTTGAATATTCTTCTTTAAATGAAGGAGAATCTAAGGTGTACTTAATGTATAAATTCAGTTTTTCTTTCGAGTTTGTACATTTAATTAAAGCAACATTTTTTATTGCAAATTCTTTATTTGTATCATTAATTACAGGATTGCCAATTGTGCCAATCATTGGCATTAAAATATCGCCAAAATCAACTTTTGATCGTTTATTTATTGCATCAAAGTCCTCTTTTGATATAAGATTTACATTATCAAACGAAATTTTTCCGGATACAATATTTTTTGATGTTATTAATGGAAATCCTTCAAGTTGATATTTAGGTGAATCATGTGTTCCATCCCTTACGTCACAAATCTCTCCCAACTTCTTCACCTCCCACCCCTTATCATTTTCAATCGGGTCACCAAACATCGAATAAAATGTAGATTGAGCTAACTTGTCGTATTCTTCAAGTTGCTGTTCTTGCAGACCTTTTAGGCGATGAAGAGAGTCTAATTCGGCGACAATGGCGGATTGGGTGGAGAGGGGAGGGATTGGGATAGGTATTTTTTTTATATCAATTTTTCTAAGACTTGGTATTGTAACCGCTACATTTAATTGATCAAAATCATATGATTTTGTGAAATAGTATAAAAATGAGCTGCTAATTATTGAGTTGTTAGCAACAATGCCAAATGCAGTATCAACTATCCATGATTGTATATATTAATTAAGAAGTACCCCACATTTCAATCGAAAAGTATACCACTTACAAACTTGAACGGAACAACTTCGTTCATAAAGAATGATAAGTATGTATACAAAACAGGAGATTATAATTAG
>JAQVYP010000151.1 GCA_029004655.1 Oscillospiraceae bacterium
AACTACTATCTACCGCAGTATTATTTTTTTCTTCTGCTGTATTTTTTAAACTTTCAGTATTATTCTGATCAGTATTACTGAACTCAGTATTATTAATATCAGTCTTATTCGTCTTTATATTTTCAAAGTCTTGATTTTTAGCATTTAAAACTCTTGTATTTGAATTGTTAAAACTCCTGTCATTTAATATTTCACTGTCCGAAGGTAAAGAAGAAGTATCATCTGATTTGTCCTTTTTATTTTCAGGCGTAGAATAATTTATTTTACCTATGTAAATGAGATTAGGTCTATTCAGTCCCTGCCTTTTTTCGGCAATCAGCCCAACATCTTTAAGCTGCTTAAACGCTCTCCAGACAGTTGTTACACAAATTCCAAGCATGTCAGCCAAATCTTCACGCTTAAACATAAGAAATATTGTTCCGTCCTCATCAACCCAATCATTCTTCCGTGATAATTCCATACGGTCAAGAAGCAGTGAATACAAGACCTTTGCATCATTATTAATTGTTGTTTTATATCTTTCATTTGTATAAAGTTCTTTGGGTACTTGATAATATTTGTGCTGTGATATTTCATCTATCTTATAAAAATTATTATTCACGGTTTTTCCTCCCTTAAATTGAAAAGAGGGCGGAAAACCGCCCTCACATTTCTATCTCCTCGTCCTCATCATCTTCTGTGACTTCATTTTGTGTTTCGTTTTCTGTCTGAATACGGTTAAGCGTAGTTATAATATTATCAATTATAATGGGTACAGTCTTATGAAAATATTGTCCGTAATACACCGAATTTTCTTCAAGCATATTTTTGATCTTGTTGTCTATTTCCTTGCTTTCGGTAAGATTGTGTATTCTACCTTGCTGTTCAAACCTTAAGCCACGGTTTATAAAAAGATTGAAATTTTTATGACTGTCGTGTTCCTCCCAAATACGCTGCTTAAAATTATTGCTGTTATTTATGCCGTATATTTCAGAAAACAATATAGGGGAATCGTTAACAACAACATCAACCTTTCCGATAAGCCGATTTATCCTATTTGCCTGAACCTCAAATATATGCTCCTGATCTGCTAAAGCCTTATAATTTTCATCCCATACAAGCTCTTTTGCATATTCGGGAACGTATTCAGTATTAATTTCTCGCTTTTTAAGTTGTGATGCAATCTCCCAAGCGCATGTTGTTTTTCCTGCACCGGGACCTGCAAAAAGATTTACTACAAGTGTGTTCAAAAAAATCACTCCCTTTCCGGTTCATCATCTGAATCAAAAAGCTCTTTTTCTGCCTCAATTTGTTTAAATGTTGAATTAATTGAACTTACAAGTTCATCAGAGTAATCTCCGTATTCATACCAATCACTTGCAATCGTCTTTAAAACATTTTCATCCGAATTAATAATTTTATCTATCTGTGAATCGGAAAGTAAGATGTTTTCCGTTAGATGATAATATACATCTTCTACCGCAGCTATTTTATAACAGGCTTCAAAAATATCTTCCGGACTATTTTGCAGCATTTCATCTTTGTATTCCAAATACTGTTTTTCGAGAATTTCTAAAGCTTTATCATACCTTTGAGTTTCTGCAACCTTTTTGTTGTAAAAGCTCCTTGCTTCACGATAGCTGAAAAAACAGTCAGATAATTTATTGCTTGAAAACGTTGCATCAGCGTTAATTGTTGGTATAAGTTCGTGATAAGCATATAAAGTTAATCCCTCATAATTTGTTTGGGACAACAAAGTAGTTCTATCATTGCAACATACAACTTCAAATTCTGTACCCTCAACAGACATGATTGTTTGCTTACTTTTTTCTTTTTCTATCAAATCCTTTGCTATTTCTTCAATTGCAGATTCGGAAAGATAGTCCGGCACATATTCAGATAAAACATTGTCTGTTTCATAAATAAATTGTGCTACAATGGCATTGTCGGCCCATTTTCTGACTTGTTCACTGTAATTATGTGTATCACGTATTATTGCATTTGCAATAATACGTTTAACCATTTCACGACCATAATCATCAACTATCGGAATCAGAGCCTCAAGGCGTTTTTCATCTGTGATATTTAGTTTATCAGCATTACTGTTTATAATATTTTTGCAAGAAATCATATCCTTATAATATTGCCTAAAAGCGTCAATGTTAAGAAAATAGGACATTCCTAAGCCTCCTTTTCCGGACGGTTCTCGTTTTTTCCAAAAACAACTCTCACATTATTTACAAGAATAAAGTAACCTTGAAATGTTTTATCATCAACTGTAATGGTCTTGTTTTTTAGCACACCTTCAATATAAATTTCATCATACTGCTTAAAGTGTCTTTCAATATGTTCAGCCAAACCACCCCATGCAGTAATATCTACAAATGTCGAGCGATCCTTGCCCTGATAAATGGAAATGCGATTGTTAAGCACAAGTTTATCACCTTTTTCCGTTGTAACAGTCTGTGTTTTTACCTCGTTTAAAAGCTTTCCTAATTCGATAATCATAAAATTATTCCTCCATTTCGTCATCGTCCTCATTTTCAAGGACATTAGTTGTTTCGGTTTCAAGCATTCCGATGAGATTATTTATAGTGTCATTACTTTCATCCTGAGCTATATTTATTACTGATTGAAGTCGCAAACCACTTTTTATAGCCTCGGTTTCTTCTTTGTTGAGTATAAGTATTGATTCTACATCATTTCTTACTTTGCAACCATTACCGTTTAATAACATGGAGCATTCGCCGACAACAAGAGACATTTTATAAAAATCGGCAGTTGTTTCTCCGAGTGTTTTACCGGTTGCAAAATTTACAATTTTGCTTTGATTATTAACATTTTGGCAACGTAAATCTATATCAAAATAAATTCCCTCACTACCACCAAAGTTAGGATAACAAATCACCTCGTTAAACTCAGGCATTTTATCATTTTCATTTAGATAACTGCTGAGCAAAAGATATTCATCAGGCATAAGTCCTGCCTTTTCAAGTTTTTCTTTAAGCTCATTAAATACCTCACCACAGGTTCGCATACCAATTTTCTTTACTCTGTGTTTTTCATCAGGTTCGCTGTATATTTCTGTTTCAATTGTGTCTTTATAATCCAAAATAAAAACCTCCTATCAAAGTTAAGATTGCTCCAAGGCTAAGAAACGGAGCAAGCGGTGTACTGCGTTTCCGACTTATGAGCATAAATATTATACAAATGAAAAGGGCGATACAGACCGTTATTATAAGTCTGATACCGCCCATATACATTCCCATAGCAGTTATAAGCTTTATATCACCATAGCTTTTATTTTTTGCCATAGGAATTGAAAGTAAAACACCGCAAATTATTCCGTAAAAACTTATTCCCGAACATATTGCAAGTAGCATTAAAGCTGCAACAAGTATATTAGGGATTTTTCTGTATCTGATGTCAAATACAGTACAAAAAAGTATTATTGCGATAAAAACCAAATTACGAAGTTGTGCCGTCATCATCATACATACTTCCGTTTATTATAAAGGTTTCAGGTATCTTTTTGCAAAATTCAACACCGTTTACACCGCCGCCGGATATAAATATCTCAAAGCTGTGTGTAAACGGAGCATCAAGCGTTCCTTTAAGTGCTATATCAGTAAATATACTGCGTGATTTTTTTACCGAAATAGGGTTTTGTGCCGTTATAAAAGAGGAGGATGAAGTATTGTTGCTGTTTCTTTCAAGAGAAACTGCATAGCCTTGAGTCCCAATTGAATTATCCACGGCATAATTTAACCTCACCTCAGCTTTTGTCGGTGCTTTCGGCGTCTTTGCCGGGCTTCTGTTATTACCCCAATTACTGCAACCGCCGCTTGAAGATACAAGATGTGTTGAAATTGAAGTATCGGCATTTACCTCAAAGCCGTATCCGCTTTTTAAAGTTTTCGGTGATATACTGTGATTTGTAGTAAGAGTTGTTTCATACACAAAGGTATGGGTGCAAGTATAACTGTGCGAACCATGATTTCTGCATGGTCTGCTTACGGTATGCGAATCACGTTCTGTCCATCTAATTGTTTCGCCGCAATTCGATGTATCATTGTATTTAGGTGGTTGTAGAATTTCCGCATTTACTGTCATTTTATTGTTATCATAATCACATTCGGCAAAGCTGCGTTCCGCATTAGCAACTGCTGTCATAGGCATAGGACCTTTATCCGGAGTCTGAAAATAAAACTCAATTGTTTTGCTTTCTTTAGCTTCTAAATCCACAACTTCATCAGCGTTTATTATATTCGGAATAGAAAAGTTAAGTGATGTTTGTATCGGCTTATTGTGAAGATTTTGAATCGTAACAAGTGCTGTTGCACCTTGATTTGCCTCATAAGATGTTTTTTCGATTTTAGTTACTGCAACATCAGGGCTATCAGCAAGATTAGCACCCTTGTAAAAAGAAATGCAGACGGGATATTCAAAATGTACTGCAACTGCTCCGGCATTTGCAAAAGTTCCGTAGCCGATTGCAATGTTGTTACTGCTCATCCAGTCAAAGCTGCCATTCTCACGGTCAACATAAATATCCAGTCCATCCTGTAAATATCCTTTGTTATTTTTTATCTGCGATGGGTGAATTAAGCCTACAGCACCTAATTCGTATGGATCATTAGGATTAAAATATCCGCTTGCAGCACCCATAGACCTACC
>JAQVYP010000152.1 GCA_029004655.1 Oscillospiraceae bacterium
CTCACAAACAAAATCCTCGCAAATCTTGGTCACTTTTTAATTGGAATTAGTATTAATAAAAAATCCTCTTATTGTAGAATTTTAAAAAACTACAATAGGAGGATTTTTGATGGGCAAGCGGTCGTGGATTGAATTGCAACTATCTCAAAATCAATAAATATAAACTTCGTTAATGTAGGTATAGATTGATATTGTTTACAGATAATAAATATTGGAGGTGATTCAGAATGAGTCCAAAAGAATTGTTGTATATCGAAGATGCAATGGGACACGAAAAGTTCTTAATTTCACAATGTCAGGATGCCGCACAAAATTTGCAGGATGCTGAGTTAAAACAGTATGCTCAACAGATGCAGGATAAGCATCAGCAAACTTTTAATCAATTTTTTCAACTAATTTAAGGAGGAAACAAAATGGATGATAAGTGTATAATGGAAAATATTCTTTTAACCACCAAAAATGCATGCGATTTATATCTGCACGGCACAATAGAGTCCAACACTGCAAATGTTCACAGCACATTTAGCACTGCCTTAAGCGATGCCTTGACTATTGGAGACAACGTTTATAAAAAGATGTCATCAAAGGGTTGGTATCCAACTCAACAAGCAGAGCAACAAAAAATCCAGCAGGTGAAGCAGAAGTTTTCCGCTCAAGGCTAATACTTTCAATGTTTTCTTAAATTTATTTTAATGATGGCACCCATTTTGATGAATTTATAAGTAAAAACCAAAGGCAGCACTTGGCCGAGTGCTGCCTTTGGTTTTTACTACAATTGAAAGCTATCACAAAAATGTGATAGCTTTCAAAATAGCATAAAACTACATTACCCTGCTGGGGAATATTGCATCCAGTACGCCAATCAGCAATGCTCCTATTACTGCTCCAATTAAAGTTACGGTCATATTAGGAACTATAAATTGAGCCAAATATAGGATAAGTGCCGCAATTATAAACCCCTTGACTCCTTTGCCAAATGGGGATGCATCAATTTTCATTACCCATTCCGCTAGATAATCCAGCGCACAAATTACAAGCGCCGCTAATAAATATGACCATAATCCACTTATGGAAAATCCCGGTGTAAGTAATGAAACGACTGCTAAAATAATCGCTACTATTACCAATCTACCGATCCAACGAAAAAATACATTCGAACCTGACTTATGCTCTGAAGTTGCTTCATGTGCCATAATATATCGCCTCCGTTCTTAAAATTATTTCGCTTTGTACTATAATTTCTGGCGAATCTTAAAATACCAGATGTTTTATTTTGTCCCGTATATAGTCATATTATCCAGTTTGATGCTAAAACCTAGTTCCTTACTAAATAATATTTATAACCATGACTAATAAATATTTAAATAGCTGGAGATATATATATTAACTGTCACCCAAATAATTCCCCATGCTGTGCCAAGTATAGCACCTGCTATCACATCGCGTGGATAATGCATTCCAACATAGATACGTGTGATTCCCACAAATAGTGCAACAACATATATTGCTAACCAAACTAATGTAGTAACATGAAAATACTGTAACACGAGTGATGCCATAAAGAAAGCTTGGCTTGTATGACCACTTGGGAATGAATGACCACCATTACGTGGGCCAACAACGCGCATACCTTTAAGTTTGTTGTATGGACGGGTACGTCGTATTAAAACCTTTAAGCATTGAACAATCAACCCTAACATCAAAACTCCCAAAATTAACTCATATGCCAGCAGGCGATGACCGCTTAAGAGCAAGAATATTGCAACAAGCAGTGCAAATATAAAATTGCCTAATTGAGTAAAGCATAGCATTGTCAGGTCAAGCAATCGTGCTCTTTGTCCATTGCTGTTAAAATGCATGAAAACCCATTCATCTATTTTCTGCCCCAAGGACCATACGAGCGAAAGAGCTATCAAGCAGAAGACTGATCCTAAATAAATGAGTTTACGCTGCGCTTTTAAGCTTAACCATATTTTTTCCCATATAGAATGCGGCATTATTATTGTCAGCAACAGTAAAGATATAATAATGCATATTACCCAAAATACGTGCTGGAAATGGCTTATCCATCGTATTAGTCTAAGCCCTACTCTGTTAAATCCATGTTCAGAATGTACGGTTGCCTTCGCTGGATTTTCATCATTATTTTTCAAAAACATCACCCTATTCGGTTACTGAATCAATAGACGGAGCCATTACTGTTAACGCTTTCTTTAATACTTCAATTTTCACCGAGCCCTCTCCTATATCTACACTATCAGCCATAATCGGCATGTTGGGTTTAGTAATTATTTCTACACTTCGCACATTGTAATGTTGAATTCGTGTATCATCCTGTTCATTTGGAGGAGATTCTTTCATCATACGACCTATCAAACTAAGTTTTGATGAATCAGCAAAAACAGTCACATCCAATAAGCCGTCGTAAAGCGAGTTGACTGTACCCACTTGATTATTAACTCCAATATAAGGCGTGTTGGATATCAAAACTACATGTCCTTCATGCTGTAACTCTTTTTTATCATCAAGAATAAGGTCTATCTCTGATGGTGGGGTACTAATAAGTGTTGACAAAAAATCACCGATACGCAATATTTTTCCGTGCTGTATGTCATCACCTGCCGAAAACAGCTTTGAAAACAATCCAACCGAGCAAACTTCTATAAATGGTGTTTTAATGTCATTACAAATGCTCATTCCCAAATCTATTTTTAAACGGCGTCCTGTTCGCAATATAGCAATAGCCGCTGAAATATCTGTCGGTATGCCAATGCTAAGAGCCACATTGTTTCGGGTGCCTGTAGGTATAATACCAAGTGTAACTGTTGTGCCAAGCAAAGTCCTGGCAACCGACGAGACTGTGCCATCTCCTCCGCAAACAACCACCATACGAATGCCTTGTGCTATCGCATCTTCTACTTCCTTAGTTAGATTACAGTCCGGTTCAATTAAAAAAGGTTCGGGAGTAAGCTTCCAGTCCTGCAGTTCTTTTATGATATCCATAAGCTGCACAGGCGACTCTTTGTTTTTGCCGGATGTTGGATTAAAAATCAATTTTACTCGCATTCGTCTTTTAGTAGTATATGGCGACTCCATGTTATAATCCTCCATGAATCTTTTTTATAGCTTTAATATATTTATTTAAACTCACTTGTATATTTTCATCTAAAAAAGATAGTTATATACTTCAAAACGAATAATTTCATTAAAAGAATAAATACATATTATATGTTAATAATGATAAAAATCAATATAAATCAGTAAGGTGTTGAACGGATATTTATCAATATACTTTTTTAATAATATTTGCAGTTTTTACAATTTTTGAAATTTATATTGCAATACAATTTTCCAAACGAAAACAATCGCTCTTATTAAAACAAACAATAGCAACCTACATTGTATTTGCCCTTTTCATTATTATCAAAACTTTATTTAAGCTGTTTATACCCATATATATTCTTATACTTATAATAATTACACTGTTTGGTCATTCTTTTATCGGCAATTATTTAAATTTATATAACAAATCTCAACATTTTGATCGATACCTACATCTATTTGGCTCATTCTCTAATGCTCTTTTTATATTTTCCATCATAACAAATATAATTAATCCTACAGTCAGTTCTAAATTATATAGTGCATTATTTGTCATATCTCTAGGAATATCCTCCGGTGTATTCTTTGAAATATTGGAGTTTTCCCAAGATTCTACCGCTAATACAAATCATCAAAAAGGGTTGAAAGATACAAATTTAGATCTCATTTATAATATAATAGGCTCCTTGATTGCCGGAGTTTTTGCATACTTTTTGCTAATATGAATGGCGCAATTAAGCATCAGTGAATAAAAAATAGGCAGTCGTAAGCGTTTAATCTTACAACTGCCTATTTAGTTATGAACTTTATTAATCCTTGAATGTTATATCAATTAAGATTTGCGGCCTTCGGCCTTATCGCAATCACAATCCTCGACTTTTCCGCATTCACATTCTACGTAGGTGCCACCAATATTTACTGTCGCTCCAAACTCAACAGGAATGTCTACACGGATTTTTTGGCTAATAGTAAACTCACAGGTGCCGTTAATTCTGCCACGACAATGGTCACAGCATAGGTGAACCTCAGGACAACCACAACATTCTACCTTAGATGGACCGGTTGCAGCATAAGGGCTTATAGTTACGGGCAAGCAAACTGTAGCTTCCTGACTGCCAATTGCAGGACAAGTGTGTGACTTTGGTGGTTTTTTATCATACTCATATATCTCTGACATATTTTCACCTCGTTAATTAAGATTATTATCAGTATATTCAACCTGTTGCACCAAAGTGCTTATTTAATATTTTCGCAGATTGCAATAGCAAGTTGCAATAGTTTTGAAAACAGCGATGACTTATAGTAAAACGATGTGGGATTACGGAGAGAGGGCGAAGCCCGAACGGAGAAATCCCACATCGTCGATCTCCTGTTAGGCGGCGTAGATTTGGTCAAGTTCTTTTTCAAACATTTCTTCTGGAGTATGGTAACCCAAAATTTTTCGTGGCAAAGCATTAATCCGGTCGGCAAAAAACAAGATATCGTCTATGCTGTAATCGGAAATGTTTTTTCCTTTCGGAATGAAGCGGCGGAGCATCCGGTTATGACATT
>JAQVYP010000153.1 GCA_029004655.1 Oscillospiraceae bacterium
GAATTCTTCAGGCATCCGGTTTGCTTTACCGGGTTCATAGGAATCTCACCTCTCCGCCTTCATTATGGCCGAGCCGCGAATTACGGAAGTATCATTATTTCTTGTGCCTGTCATCGCCACCCCCGGAAGCAATCCGGCTTTCGCTGTATAAGTTTTATCGCTCATTCCCCAAAGGGGAGATCATGGCGCACCTACAATCACGGCTTGAGGTTTCCCTCGACACAAGTAATGTACCTAAAGAATGTATATTCAATTTTCAAGGTTCTGCGGAGAACTTGTTTGTCCTCTCACTACCCCACTACACATTTCAGGCTCAAAAGTGAAGTGCTTTTTGTAATTTTTTGAAAAATATTTATTTGTGAAATTGCCGAAGAAAACAAAAAAGCGCGTAATACAAAACCAGTGTGGTAATGTATTACGCGCAAAAAAACCGCTGATTTCTCAGCGGTCTTAAAGACTTTCATATGAGTTATGGAGACTATTGGAGACATTCGCAGTACCTTTTTACTGTTATGGTACATGCGTGGAGTAAATTTGGATCATGTTTTGGATTAAACCTATGCTAAAACTCTCCAAAACTCTCCGTATATCAACCCTTATGCGGAAACTTAATCGATAGGCTTCATCGTTGGGAACAGTAATACATCGCGAATGGAAGCGCTGTTAGTCAGGAACATAATAAGGCGTTCTAGCCCAATTCCCAAGCCGCCTGTTGGAGGCATACCATATTCCAAAGAGGTGATGAAGTCCTCGTCCAACATATTAGCCTCTTCGTCGCCATCCTCACGCAATTTGATCTGATCTTTGAATCTTTCAAGCTGATCAATCGGGTCATTTAGCTCTGAATATGCATTTCCAAGCTCACGTCCGTAAATAAAGAACTCAAAACGCTCTGTGAGTTCCGGACGATTCGGGCATCTCTTAGTAAGATGTGAAACTTCAACCGGATAATTAATAATAAATGTCGGCTGAATAAGTTTTTCTTCAACACGTTGATCGAATGCAGTGTAAAGACAAGTTCCCCAGCTTGCATCAGCTTTAACTTCAATGCCAATACTGCCACACAATTTTCTAGCTGCCTCATGATTATTTGCAATTGCCTCAAAATCAAGACCTATATGCTGTTTAACTGCATCAGCCATCGTAATTCTTGGCCATGGCTTTGCCATATTGATTTGTGTTTCCTGATATTGTATTTCCTCACTGCCACAAATTTTAAAGGCTAACTTTGAAACCAGGTCTTCGGTCAAATCCATCATATCGTTATAATCGGTATATGCTTCATATAGCTCGATATTTGTAAATTCAGGGTTGTGCTTTATAGACATACCCTCGTTTCTAAACAAACGCCCGATTTCATAAACCTTTTCCATGCCGCCAACAATAAGTCGCTTTAGATATAGTTCCGGAGCAATACGCAGATACATGTCCATATCAAGGGAATTGTGATGTGTTATGAATGGACGAGCAGCCGCACCACCTGGAATAGTGTTGAGAATTGGTGTTTCAACTTCAATATATCCGCGATTATCAAGATATTCTCTGATAAATTTCATGATTTGGCTTCTTTTAACAAAGGTGTCCTTTACTTCCGGATTCATTATTAAGTCAACATATCTTTGGCGATAACGAAGTTCCGTATCTTTAAGACCATGGAATTTTTCCGGTAATGGTCTTAAGGATTTTGAGAGTAAAGTAACATTAGAGCAATGAACAGATATCTCACCCATTTTAGTTTTGAAAACAAAGCCTGTAATACCGATGATATCACCAATATCCCACTTTTTAAGGTCTTCAAAAGTTTCGACACCAATATCGTCCTTGCGCAAGTATAATTGGATTCTTCCACTGCGATCCCTAATATCCATGAAACTGGCCTTGCCCATCTTACGCCAGCTCATAATTCTTCCGGCAATGGTAACAACTCTCTTAGTATCTTCCTCAAAATTAGCAACTATATCAGCAGCGCTGGAATTAATATCAAACTTTGTAATTGCAAATGGATCATTTCCCTCTTGCTGCAATTGCTGAAGTTTATCTCTTCTTATTTGAAGTATTTCATTTAAATTTTCCTCAGATGGTTCTTCCTGTATGTTTATTGTGTTATCAGCCACAAATTACACGTCCTTTATAATTAATTTAATAGAAAAAGGGCAAGGCTACAGCCCCGCCCATCATTTTCAAAGCTATCAGGCGAGATTTCTGTAAACGCCTTATTTGCTTATTTTCAAAACTTTGAATGTGATGTGTCCTGCAGGAGCTTCTGCAATGACCTCATCCCCTTCTGAACGGCCAATTAATGCCTTGCCAACCGGAGATTCATCTGATATTTTGCCGTTTTTAGGATCTGCCTCTGCAGAACCAACAATCTTATAAATTAGCTCATCGTTATATTCAATATCAAGAACCTTTACTGTAGCTCCAATAGTGATCTGATTGGTACCGATATCATCATCATCAATAAGTTGAACATTTTTCAACATAGATTCAACTTCAATAATTCTCGCTTCAACCTTTGCCTGCTCGTTTTTAGCCTCGTCATATTCGCTGTTTTCCGATAAATCGCCAAATCCGCGAGCAATTTTAATTTTTTCTGCAATCTCATTACGAGTAACAGTTTTAAGCGTTTCAATCTCATTCTCGAGCTTTTTAAGACCGTCCTCAGTCAAAAGTATTGGTTTTGCCATTATAAGATTCATCCTTTCGATTACAATAATTAAACAGTATAAATAAATACATTTTATAATAATATGCAATAAACAATATAAATAAACCTATGTCAGGGTACTGTAAATCCATAATGTATACATTATATTCAAGCCAGACCCCTATGTCAAGGAAGAAATTTTGCATTGTAGGTTTAAAACTGATATTTTTTTACCCTGTCTTCTTAAAAATTTTGCAGACAGCGAATTCAACTCATTTACATAACACCTTTCGCTTAGTGCCGCTGCGTAATCCAATTGGTCTATATCCTTCGGAATTTCACTGCAAAACGGACTTGGTAGCTCTATATCATCACCGGTCAAATTAAATCCACTGTATCCGAATAAATATTCATTTATCGCCATGTTAAATGTATTAAAATTAGTTGGTGAGAACACACAGGTGCAGCGACCCAGCATATAAATATCATCGGTCAGCATGGGTGCTGATCCCGTTTCCCTATATGCAGTGTCGCATGACTTTTCATAAGCATCTTTGCACAAAGTAAAGACAGTTACCGTTGCGGCACGTTTAAGAAGCCCCATCAGTAAATTGCAATATCTGGCGTCAGCATCGAGCAGACCCAAAGACAAATTTCTGGGATTGCATTTCTCGATTGCTTTTATGAATGTGTTAAACAGAACATGCTGCCTGTATGCAGTCGAATCATATCTCGTTATTCCGTTAGGCAGTACAACATTCGGCGGTGCTAAAAAATATTTTGTCGAATCACCGGCGATTTTTTTTATTTTTTTCCAATTAACCTTATTATTATGTGTTATAACAGTAATAATATAATATTGTGCTTCACGAACCTGAGTGGTTTTACACACAATTTTTTTGTTGCCAATCAACTTTTTGCCTTTTTTAGCTTCAAAATTTAAAACCGTAAACAATTAAATACACCGCCTTATTGAATATTTGTGAATTTTTATACTCTTTTTAAAGAAAAATGTATTACTAAAATATCTGTTTTTGAATATTTAATGTGTATTTTGCATCAAATAAAATCAAGTGCTTAATTAACATTAAACATTATGTAAAAATAATTGCTTTATTTAGTTATTATCTTGACAAAATGGTGATTATGTTATATATTATTTAATTAAGGAAAAGGTGTTCTTAGAGATAAAAGGCATTTCCATGCCCTATTGTCTGGGCGGTTTGGGCAGTATCTGCCCTTTTTTTATGTCTGCATATTTATACATTAAATTATTCTGGAAGCGAGGTTTGACTGTGAAAGCTTATTTAGTATTTGAAGATGGAGAAATCCTTGAAGGAAAATCCTTTGGGGCCGTTGGTGAAACAATCGGCGAGGTTGTTTTCAACACTTCTATGACAGGCTATCAGGAAATTCTGACAGACCCATCTTACTGTGGCCAAATTGTTACCATGACCTATCCGCTGATTGGCAACTATGGCGTAAACAGCCAAGACAACGAAGCTATAAAATCCTATGTTCGCGGTTTTATTGTCCGTGAAAATTGTGAAAATCCGTCCAACTTCCGGTGTGGTGGAAGCTTGGATGACTATTTGAAGAACAACGGAATAATAGGCATTTATGATGTTGACACCCGCCATATCACACGCAAAGTTCGCACACATGGCGTTATGAACGGTGCAATTGTAACAGGTAATTACAGTGAAGCCGAACTTATGAAAAAGATTAAGGATTATAGAGTCAGCCTTGCCGTTAAAGAGGTCACTTGTGAATCAGCTTTTGTTCTTGAGCCTGAGAAAGCACTATATAATGTCGGACTTTACGATTTCGGTTACAAAAAGAGTATCGCTGATTGCCTACTTAGCCGTGGTTGCCTAGTTACTGTTCTTCCTGCCTTTACAAAGGCGGCGGACGCACTAAATATGGGCTTTGATGGAATAATGCTGTCAAACGGTCCGGGAGATCCGGCTGACA
>JAQVYP010000154.1 GCA_029004655.1 Oscillospiraceae bacterium
CTGCTATATATTCTTCTTCTGTTATTATATGTTTTTTCATCTTCATCACCAGTTATATTGTACCATATTTAAGCATTACTGTCTATCATCTTATTTGAGGTTAGTATTAAATTAGCGCCACCTCCTCGGAAATAATAAAGTTAAAAAATATATAAAACCAATAACCGAAACTTAAAAATCATCCATCTTCCCACCCTCCGGACGCTGTGCCGGCAAACCCAAAGTCGGTTAATTGGATTGACATAAAAATGAGCATAAAAAAAAGGCACTCGAATCAATTCGAATGCCCTTTGTTTTTTTATATATTTTCTATGATGCTATTATATCACATGATTTTTTCCCCGAGTCCCAATCTTTTAATTTATATTTAATTACTTATTTTTCTTAAAAACTTCTGAAAGTCCTATTGAACGAAACAGTTCATATTGTTTTTTCGCTTGATTAACATCCGAATTATTAACATCTATTATTCGCTTATAAACTCTATTGAAATGACCACTATAAATGTTCTTTACAATTCTTACGATCCAACCAACGGGCAAAAGAAACCGCTTCCCGTCAAGAAAGGGATATGCCTCCTTCATTTGCGAATATGATGGAAAAAAGAATTGCCACTTGGTTTTAAAAATAGCTGATTTATTAGAAGAATCACCCTTGCAATATTCAGTACGTAAGATTGGCATACCAGCATCTCGTCCGTTAAATCCAAAGACTCCACCTGACAAAATATAATCAGATAATTCATAATAACTGGTATCATCGAGCGGATTCTCATAATTGATTGGCATTTTCACATTAAACCATTTACGGCACAATTCTGAAACCGAACATGCAAACGTATAAATGCCAAGTGTTTTTAGCTCGCTGCTGATATAATTAACATTAAGGGCAGGCCCATTCTTTACCATAAGCACCAAATCAAGAAACATTCGAACTCCTGCACCATTGTAAGCAAAATGCTTGCTCATATGTAAAAACAGATAAATAAAATGGAATTCTGGATTTAATTGAAAAATGTATTCACCATCATATGGCATAGCGTAATTCCAAACATCATCCAAATATTTAACAAATCCACTATTTAAATTACTAATATCAGACAGTATATGAGTATGTATTTCATAATATTCAAATCCTTTTTTATACGACCATACTGCAGAACCTGACTCACTTAACTGATATCCCAGCTTTGTCATCAACTCATGAGAACGTTCACGGTCTTCCGGTTTAACCAGAAAATCAATATCTCCAAATGTACGCAGCTCCGGAACAGGATAATATTGGCGAATCAAATAACCTTTCATGAGTAAACATGAAATTTGGCATTCTTCAAATTTTTTCATAAGCTGTTGCATGGCATATGCGCGCTTAGTGAACATAATGACAGTGCTATACATGGAATCATGCATCGACTTCATATCTTCGCTATCCAGCCTTTGATTCTCGGGAAGCTTGTCTACCATATAGCCCAAAATGCCACTTACTGAATGGAGTTTGGCAAGGTGAATCATTTGCCCCCAATCAACATTTAAATACTCAGCTAGCTGAGTATTATTTACAAAACTCGCCAATAAGTCTATAAAATATTGTTGATTAACATCCACAAAACTCCACCTCCTAAATATTCCATGTACGTCGCTTTGTTGTAGTTTCTTTTTGAAACATCAATCATTTAATAATCATACGTTTCAATTTTGAACCAACACGATAAACGAATTTTACAATCCTTGTTGGCACACTTTGATGACAACATTTTTCTACAAGACAATCAATTGACGCATGCTCTAAATTTTCAAAAAAATAATCGCGTTTTGGATGAGGACAAACCGATTTTAATGCAGCAGAATTGCATTTTATAGCTTCATGAATATCTGCTTCTTTATAAACAAGTTTATTTGAAACAGCATTAAAAATAGCTTTCCCCTTATCTGAATTGATTAATACTAGCGACACGCCTTTATCATCAAACATATCCGGCACAACCGATTCAATTCCCCAAAAATCAGCTAAAGTAATATCGCTCAACCGATGCAATGTCTTAAACACGCAAGCATAACAAGAAGGACGTAATGTTAGGTTTTGCTGGAACGCTCTTATATATGAATTGTTTTGATTGCTTTTTTTATATATATTACCATTCTCAAAGCAAATCGACATTTTGTAGTTATGCCAACCATCACTCTTATTTCTAAAGTCGATATGATTAACGGATGATTGTTGACGCTTTTCACATTCCGAAAGAAATTTTCCCCATACTCTGGGGGACGGAACACCATGACATATTATATCCTGGCAAATAAGATTATCATAGTCTTTTTCAAGATATTTTTTCAATCCGCCAATCTGACAAGGAGTGCCGCTAAACAGCACTTGCCTTCCCTGATTCAGAAATGACTTTGCCTGCTGAAAAGTATCCCCGATTTTGCTTTGCACATACTTGGAGCCCTGAAATGTATTTAGCGCATCATTAGTTTCCACATAACTGTGAACAACATTAAATCCCATATCAAATCCGGCGCCGAACACGACACCTCCATTTTGGAGTATGTTTTCTGCAATCAGCGCAAATATGCCACCAGAAGAACTGCCCATGCGAGTTTGTTCGTCTCGATTGTAAGCCGCATAGGCAACCGGAGTGCTTTGGACTTCCGTCTTAGATATAATAGGGCATGTTTTCTCACATAAATTGCAATCAATACACTGTTCTTCATTAACTTTAGGATACCAAAATCCCTCACTATTGCTCTCCATAGAAATGCACTGCTTTGGGCAAACATTTGCACAAGCATAACAACCGGAGCAAGATTTTTCATCAGTTATCTTGATCATATACTACATAGTCCCTTTTTTAAATAATCTACTTTTAATTTTCATAAGCGGTCCCGAGAACAGGTCCTTTTCATATGAATTCATACCAAAGAACCACATGCAAAGACAAAACACTAAACAATATCCAACACTAACCGTTAAGAACATACCAACGCTATTGATTACAAAGGCAGATTTTACAATCAATCCTAAAAGCAATGGCACAGCAACAGCCGGTGTGAACTTTAAGATTTCCTTCCAAAAATATGCCATGTCCAATCCAACACGCTTTTGATAATACCAATTCATAACTAATCCATTTCCAATGAATAGAGAAATTGATGTACCGGCAGCCGCTCCAACCTCACCGTATGATTTTGCAAGCGGAATGCTGATGAAAATGTTTACAACTGCAATCAGCAAATAGACGATTGAGCGAAACTTATGCATATTTTTGGCTCGCTGAATTTCTATTCCCAAATTTTGAATTAAAGGGATAGTAACAGGTACCATTAACCACAATGCAACAAAATAAGAAACTTTATAACCGCTTCCTGCCCAAATAGAAATAAAATATTGACCTAAAATAATAAATCCGCACAAAATAAAAGATAGAACAATATATTGTATACGCCCTACACGGGTAAATAGCTCTGTAAGCACTTTGTTATCATCAGAGCTTGCAACAATCTTATTCACGCGTGGGATAAAAACTGAGGATACCGAGGACGAAAACGATAAATAATAAGTGTTAAATTGAGACCCTATGGAATAAACCGCAACCCCTACCGTACCAACAAATTTCCCTAAAATTAATTTATCAACGCTCCAGTTAATTTGATCAGTAATTAGATTTATAAATATGAAAAAAGAAAATATCCATATTTCCTTCAACAATTTATATTCAAAATGCTTAAAAGTAAATTTAACCTTCAGCTTTTTAAA
Organism: Oscillospiraceae bacterium; assembly: GCA_029004655.1. GTDB lineage: Bacteria > Bacillota > Clostridia > Oscillospirales > Acutalibacteraceae > STF2-152. The sequence goes on from JAQVYP010000154.1 coordinate 3,754, forward strand.
ACAGAACCACATATTAACACCTAAGCTAACTAGGGTTAACAGAGTAGTTATCACTACTAAACTGATAGATTTAAAACCAAAAAGCAATAATGGAAGTGTTAAAAAGGGATTCAAGACAGATCTAGCCAAAGACACAATCCGTTGAAAAAAATACTGCTCATGTGCAGTTACATTCGAATCAAAAACACTAGCTGGAAAGGAAATGGCAATATTAAACACCATGAGAATCATAAGGATTCTTGCAGTAGAAATTTCCCTTTCTGTTAATCCGCCTTTAAAAATCAATTCAACATTTGCAACTAATACCGAGCCTGCAACCAACGTAATTCCGGCAATTATAAGAAAGATTGTCATAAACATGCCGTTTAGACGTGCAATTCCTTCTTTATTATCCTGAACTTTGTAACGAGAATAGAAGCGCATATAAGCGCTTCCAAAACCAAAACTCAACAAGCCAAGATAACTGACAACCGAAAAAACAAGCTGATAGAGTCCATATTCACTTTGACCTAATAAGCGCAACATAACTGGAGTATATAGCACCGATATTATTGTGCTAATAAACATGGACATATATGAAAGCATTACTCCTACTTTTAATTGGTTGACTTTCAATTAATATTCCTCCGATTATGTAAATATCTCATTTTTTATTTTTTAAAGCGGTTTTTAAAAACTCATCCGATTTTTTTATAAATAATGACATTTTGCTTTGAACTTTTTCAAAGTTAATATGTTTGTATATATTGATATCATTAACATTATTTACATCATATAGTCTATCATCAAGTCCTGACAAACT
>JAQVYP010000155.1 GCA_029004655.1 Oscillospiraceae bacterium
CGGTCTTTTGTTTGCGAGACTGCGTTGTCGTTCTCGGCGGGCGATAGCCCGCCTTCGTCCTCCGCCTTGTCTCACAAACAAAATCCTCGCAAATCTTGGTCACTTTTTAATTGGAATTAGTATTACTACATATTTTTCTGCTCAAGTAAGTTGCATATGAAAAATAGTATAAAATATTTGAACTAATAATTTAGAAAATACTTGTCAAACTAATTTCCTCATCCTCTTTCATATGCTTTAAAAAAGTGCTGGCGGTTTTGCACTCTGTAGTGAATTCAAGACTGCCGCTTGAAATTATAGACGGCTCCAGCTTTGCAATTGAGTATCCGATTTGATCCACAACATTATGATTAACAAATAAAGATAGAACGTTTTCGGCACTCTCTTCCCAATACTTTTCTAAATCAGCAGTTTGTTGATGTGCACCTTCTAGATCGTCACTCAAGCAGAGCTGTGATGCAGTATTGAGCATGGTATTAAGCTTTTCATAGTAATGAGAAATCACAATATTTTCGGTGATACAAGCGGCAACAATCAGCGCTATCAAACCCACAGCAACGACTAAGCGCTTCATCTAACCATCCTTTTGCTTCTTTATTATAGTTTTGCTTCCGCTTTGGTCAAGTGTCATTAGAAATACATCTTTTAGCTCCGTTTGATTGTGTTTTAATGTATCCATAATGGTAGCTTTAGTTGCCTTTGCAAGCTTCAGGCCTTCTTTAAGAATTATGCCGTCGCTGATGACTAATGACGGCATTACGTCGTTCTCCAACTCACAGTTTACATCTCCGGCAGTTGCATTTCGGTGCTCTGGCTTTAAAAGGACGCTTAAACTGCCGTTTGTTTCCAAAATTGCATAAGCAACTTGATCTAGATCAAAAACATTTTGACCTCTTAATACTTCCATCAAATCAAGCACGGTGACACGAAGTTTTTTCATTAGCTTTTGGTCGATTTTCCCGTCTTTAATAATTACGGCGGAGTTTCCGTTCACCATTTTTCGTGTCCACTGAAATTTCATGCTGAGAATTGAAATTAATATTTCGAGAATAACAAGCGTGAAAATAGCAATTACTCCCGTAATAACAGGCTGATTAATGTCCTGGATCGGAATTGCGGCAATTTCGGAAACCAGTATTGTTATAACAAGCTCGCCCGGCTGTAAATCACCCACCTGCCGTTTCCCCATTATTCTTATTGCAAGGATTACAGTTATATATAGAATAACAGTTCTGACAATTGTAATAAACATTATATCACCCAAGTTATTTTCTGCTGAAATGCGGGGAATATACCAGCGACAAAATAAAAAAGGGAAGGCATTAATACTAATCCAAATTAAAAAGCGTCAAAGACTTGATGCTTTTTAGTTGGAATTAATATAAGCCTTCCCACAATAATTATTTGCCCTTATGCTCTACGTTGTAACATAATGTCATCAAACTGTCGCCCAAGTGAACGTTTTCTACAACAATATTTGGAAATTCAACTGAAAAATCATAGTGACTGAAGTTCCAAAAGCCTTTTATACCTAAGGCAATAAGCTGTGTTGCAATATCGCGAGCTCCGCTCTTAGGTAAACATAATACGGCAACTTGGGGCAGATTTTCACGGCAAAATTCGTCTAATCCATCAGTGTGTCGTATAGGCATTCCACGAACTATCTGACCGGTTAATGAAGGTTTACTATCAAATATACCGATTAACTGAAACCCTTTTGCCCCAAAAGTCATGTGCGTTGCAAGGGCACGACCAAGGTTGCCGGCACCAATAAGGACAACTTTTTTAACATTATCAAGTCCCAGTATAGTTCCGATTTCATTGTGAAGCTGCACAATATTATATCCGTATCCCTGTTGACCAAAGCCACCAAAGCAATTTAAATCTTGCCTGATTTGGCTGGCGGTAAGTCCCATTCTCTCGGATAATTCTCGTGATGAAATTCGTGATATTCCACTTTGCATTAAATCGCCAAGGAATCTGTAATAACGCGGTAAACGCTTGATTACCGATGTGGATATATTTGATGATTTGTTCACAGTTTGTGCCTCCCACTCTGATTATTTGCTTGCAAGTTTCTCAACAGTTTCCATTACATAATCGCCAAACTCCTGACAAGTGCAGCCATTGTCGCGCCCGGTGATTGATATACGTTTTTCTTTGAACATGCAAGTGTCAAGTGCCTGCTCCAATAAATCAGCCTGTTCCTGACGGCCAATGTGTGAGAGGAGCATAACAGTGGCACGAAGCATTGAACATGGATCTGCATATTTATCTCTGCCTTCAGCAACCATTCTTGGAGCCGAGCCATGAATTGCCTCGAACATAGCATAACGCTTGCCGATGTTAGCACTTCCCGCAGTGCCCACGCCACCTTGGAACTCAGCAGCTTCATCAGTAATAATGTCACCGTAAAGATTAGGAAGAACAAAAACCTTAAAATCTGTGCGGCGTTTTTCATCAATAAGCTTTGCCGAAGTAATATCAATATACCAGTCATCAGTAATGATTTCCGGATATTCTTTGCCGATATTCTGGCAAAGTTTTAAGAACTTTCCGTCTGTTGCTTTAATAATATTTGCTTTGGTGATGATGGAAACGCGCTCTTTTTTATTTTTGCGAGCATATTCGTAAGCCAAACGTGCAATTCTTTCACAGCCTTCTGTTGTTGCAACGGTGAAATCGATTGACAAATCGTCAGAAACAACGACACCGCTTGAACCTACAGCATAACCACCCTCTGTGTTTTCACGGAAAAATGTCCAATCGATTCCTTTTTCGGGAACGCGAACAGGGCGAAGGTTAGCAAATAAATCGAGTCCTTTACGCATAGCAACGTTAGCACTTTCGATGTTTGGCCATTGATCCCCGGCACGAGGTGTTGTTGTGGGACCTTTCAAAATAACGTGGCATTGTTTAAGTTCTGCCATTACATCGTCTGGAATAGCCTTGCCGACCGCAGCACGATTTTCGATTGTAAGCCCATCGATTGTTTTAAAAACAATTTTGCCTGCATCAACTTCCGATTTCAGCAAAAATTCCAAAACGCGTGCTGATTCATTAGTGATAACAGGACCGATACCGTCACCGCCGCATACACCGATAATAAGTTTATCCAAAGATTTATAATCAACAAAATCTTTATCGGATTTTATTGCTTCGGCTCTTTGTTGTTGAGCACGCACCAATTTTTCAAACTTGGCAACGGCATCTGTAATCATTTGTTCTGTCATTGTTTATTATCTCCGTTTCTATCTTGAAATTATTAGACAATTGTGTAACTCTTAATTTTTGAATAGTCAAGGCTGTTCCGTAGTTTGCTTTCAAAAATAATTGTAATTATGAGTTTGCCTTGGTGTAAAGCAGCAGTCCACCGGCTAAAATAATGTCCTTTGAGCGACCGGATAATTCCGACAGCAATTCATACTCTTCATTTTTGGATTTATTAACAAGGATAATACCACTGCCGTTTTGAATTCTTGTTTTGATATTTGGCAATGACAAATCGTCGCCCTGAGTAATTTTATCATAATCTGCAGGATTCTTGAAAACCAGCGGCAAGATTCCGGCATTAACAAGGTTGGCGCTGTGGATACGGGCAAACGATTTTGTAATAACTGCCTTGATTCCGAGGTGTAATGGCACCAAAGCGGCATGCTCACGGCTGGAACCTTGTCCGTAATTATCTCCGCCGATGATGATTCCTTTTCCGACTTTGCGGCAGTTTTCCGGAAAGTCTTTATCACAGCTTACGAAACAGAAGTTTGAAAGATATGGAATGTTTGAACGATATGGAAGAATTTTTGCGCCGGCAGGCATGATGTGATCGGTTGTGATATTATCGCCGACCTTTAAAACAGCGGGAGCATCAACATTTTTGGCAAGGGGTTCGGTTTTCGGGAAAGGTTTAATGTTTGGTCCTCTCATGATTTCGACATTTACTGCATCTTCGACAGTTGCGGGAGCATCAATCATATTGTCGTTAATCATGAATTTATCCGGCAAAGAAATGTCTCTTAAAGATACGTCAAGTGTGCGAGCATCTGTTAAATAGCCTGTTAATGCAGAGGCTGCAGCAGTTTCGGGGCTTACAAGGTAGATACCCGCATCGGCAGTTCCAGAACGTCCCTCAAAGTTGCGGTTAAATGTGCGAAGTGAAATTCCGGTCGAATTTGGAGATTGTCCCATTCCAATGCAAGGACCGCAAGCACATTCCAAAACTCTGACTCCAGAGGCGATCAATGTTGACAATGCACCACAGTCTGCGAGCATGTTAAATACTTGTTTTGATCCGGGAGAAATGCCGACAGAAACGTCAGGGCTAACAGTTTTACCCTCTAAAATTTTGGCAACCTTCAACATGTCATACAAAGATGAGTTTGTGCAGCTTCCGATAAGAACCTGATCGACTTTAATCTGACCGATTTCGGTGACTTTTTTGACATTATCAGGCATATGAGGCATTGCCGCAAGCGGCTCAAGAGTTGATAAGTCTATATCAATTTCTTTTTCATAAACTGCGTCAGAATCGCTGGCAAGGGGAGTGTATT
>JAQVYP010000156.1 GCA_029004655.1 Oscillospiraceae bacterium
TATTCTGCACCTGTAGAATGGAGTCCAGACAGCGTCTGATAACTTTTATATTAATCAGCGACTTTTATGTGGCTCTGATTGAAATTTTAAAAGAAGTATAGTATAATTACAAAATATACACTTGTTTACATTTTTTTAATAAAATGTAAACAAGTGTCCTTTAAAGGTGTAGTTTCAGATAGGAGCAATATTATGAAACGAAGTAAAAGTGTTATTCTATCCACAATGCTGATTTTCACTCTTTGCGCTTGCAACGCAAATGATACAGAACGAAACTCAACTTATTCTGTTTCCGGTCTTAATTTTTGTGTTAGCGAAGAATCAAAAACTGATACATCTAAACCAAGTGATATTCCAACAGTTGATCCATCTCTTTATACAAGAAAAATAAATAAAGCAAACATTTATCAAACGAGTGAAACTGTTCAATATGATGATTTTTCTTTTTCAAACTTTAAGTTAACTATGTCCAAACAGTTGCCTCTTGGAGTTACCAAAGAACAAGTCATTTATTTGGGAGAAGCAACAGATGCAGAGGGAACATTAACCAGCGCCCAAACTTATGCTTTTGTGACGATGAACATCACAAATCTGACGAATAAAAAACAAGAATATTATTTATGCGACAGCAACTTTATCTTATTAGATGAAAATTTAAACTTTACTACTTCATTTATTGAAGCACATTATAGAAGTGGCGATGCTGATATAAAGTCAAAAGAATATTTTAAGCAGACATTTAATCCTAACGAAACCACAACATATACAATAGGCTATATTTTAGACGATACTATAGCAAATGCTGACAATTTGTATTATTTATTAAACCTATCAACACGTTGTGAAAATTCTAAGGGATATAAAATAAATTAAATAGGAGTGCTGTTATGTCTTTCATAATAATGGAAAAAGGGATATTAGCATGAAACATATTTTCAGTGCTTTTCTATGCATGGTATTGGCTTTTGCGCTTTGCTCTTGCAACGCAAATGATGCAATACTAAATTCATCTTCTACAACTCAGTCTGATTATGGACTTGATTTTACCACTAACACATCATCAAAACCTGAGGCATCTCAACCAAGTGATATTTCTTCTATTGATCCAGCAGATTATACAAGAAAGTTAAACAAAGCAAACATATATCAAACGAGTGAAACCATTCAATATGATGACTTTGCCTTTTCTAACGTTAAGTTAACTATGTCAAAAAAGCTGATTCAAGGAATCACCAAAGATCAAGTTGATTATTACAAAGAAACAACAGATGCAGAGGGGACATTAACCAATTCTCAAACCTATGCTTTTGTAACGATGGACATTACAAATCTAACAAACCAATAACACGAGTATTATTAAAACAGTGGAATATTTCTCTTGTTAGACGAAAATTTTAGTTATACATTTGGAATTGTTGAAGCACGTTATAGAAGTGGTAATCCTGACAAAGAGTCAAGAGACTATTATAGACAAATATTTAAGCCTAACGAAACTTTAACCTGTACGGTATGTTGTATTTTAGATGATGCTAAAGCAAATGCGGAAAATTTATATTTTTTCCCGACGTTATTACATGGTGAAAATTCTAAGGGTTATGAATTAAATTAGATGTAAAAAATTTTAAAATTGGAGTGTCGTTATGACTCGCATATTAAAAATAGAATTAAAACGCGCCTTTTGCAATAAACTTTTTTTAATCAGTGTAGTTATTGGTTGTTTAATTGCGATTACACATGTTGGATTAGATACGGTTCCTCTTGCGTCTAAATTAAAGATAACTAATGGGTGTTATATTTTTTCTGTATTTGACCAATGGATTGGTTTAAAGTTTACATTTTGGACTAGTCTTTTCTTTACCATTTTTCCATTGCTGGCATCAATTCCCTTTGCAGATAGCTTTTTGGTGGACCGTAAGTCTGGATACATAAAGAACATATTAACACGCACGAGTAAAAAAAATTATTATATTTCAAAATTTATTGCTGTGTTTTTATCAGGCGGATTTGCTGTTGCTATTCCTCTTGTATTTGATTTTTATCTAACCTCATTATTCATTCCGGCCGTCATACCTGATATTTCATCAGGAGAATTCCCTTTAGTTGCAAACAGCACATGGGTTTCGATTTTTTATACTCATCCATTTGTCTATGTGTTCCTTTACCTTTTACTTATTTTTGTTGTTTCCGGAATTCTTGCATCAGTTGCATTAGCATTTTCTTTTATAATCAAATATCAATACGTTATTGCACTAACACCGTTTCTCTGTTTCCTGGCAATTTCATTTGCGTCCTTGTTTTTCTCTGATTTTGCAATGGATATTAGAACATGGATTATGCCACAACAAGCTGTGCCTACGGAGTTTAAATATGTTATCACTGAAATGTTGATTTTAGTTTTATTTATTATATTTGGCTATTTCTTTAGGGGCAAACATGATGAAACATATTAAGGCGTGGACCGGAGAATTCTTTTTGTTTTTCAAAGATAATCCAATAATTTTAGCACTTTATATAATTGCTATGCCTCTGCTGACGTTAGCGTGGATTCAAAGCTTTGTAGTATATGCAAAGCGTGCTTTAGTGCCAATTTGTTTTGTGGATTATTTTATAATCACAAAAGATGGCTTCTTTATCTATATGGTTGTTGTTTTAATGTCTATCCTATTATGTGCCTTTCTTAACAAAAATGATTTTAACATCAACCGAATTATCAGGCAAAAGGATGTGCGCAAGATATGGATAAAGCAAACTTATTTTTCGATTTTAGTTTCATTTTCTGTTTCAGCATACCAACTAATTATTGTCAGCATAATAGGAATTTTAAACTATACCGTTCTTATTAATTTTAATCAAAAGCAAAGCCTTTTTGGACTGTTCAATGATGGCTCAACAACAAATAAAGTCGTTATACCAATGGTGGTTATAGCTTCATTTGTTTTTTGCTTTCTTGCAGTTGCATTAATGAATATTATTTACCAACTGCTTAAATGGGTGTCAAATCATGATTTTATTTGCCTTATTGCATTGATTTTAATAGGTTTTTTGGATTCATATGGCGGAGTGGGCATCATTAATTTAGCAGGAGTATCATATGGGAAATGGTTGCCATATCGACCTATCACATTGTTAATCCCGATTTTAGTCATAGTTGCTGTTTATGTGATAGGCTTGAAATATTCTGAACATAAGGAGTTTTTAAATGCAAAATCATAGTTTTAAACATGTTATTAAACATGATTTAACAATAGGGATTAGGCAGAATGCTCCTAAATATATAATAGCAATACTTGCATGCTCATTTTTCTGTATGTTGTTTTTTAACAATGTGTCTGTCATGCAGCAATCAGGACAAGTTCTTGAGGATGGATCGTTAATGGATTGCAGCATCTTTTTATTCAGAGGGATGGCAGTTTATATACCATCTCAACAAAATCCATTTCAAATACCCATTATATGGCTGATAATTCAAGTTCTTGTTGCTCTTTTAGTTGTGTCTTACCCAACTGAAGATTTACATTCATATGGCACGCAAATTCTAACCAGAGCTAAAAATCGCTCAGTATGGTGGTTCTCAAAATGCATTTGGAATGGTTTGACCACGATGTCTTTTTACTTGGTTGTATTTATGGTTGTTTTTGTTTTTACAATTATTTTCGGCAAGCTAAGCTTCTTGCCAGACCAATTGTTAAACCAGCTGATTAATGAAATAAATTTGAAAAATGTTGATATAGGTCAACTGTCGTTTGCTTTGCTTTTGCTTCCGATGTTAACGTCAATTGCATTTTCACAGTTGCAAATGACACTATCTTTCATTTTAACTCCAATTTATAGTTTCTTCATAATTGTTTGTATTTTTGTGGCATCTGCTTATTTTTGCATGCCTGTTTTTATTGGGAATTTTTCTATGTTGTTGCGAAATCAATTGGTTTGTCCACAAGGGACGGGTAGCATAGTTGCTATAATAATTAACCTTTCCGTTACGATAATATCAATTGTTATTGGATATGTTCATTTTAGTAAGTGCGATATATTGAAAAAAAGTTAGGGGCTTGGATATGTATATAGGAATAGAAAATTTAACTAAAACAATTAAAGGTGCAACTGTATTAAAGAATATTACTGTTAAATTCGAAAGCGGTAGAGTATATGGACTAAAAGGCAAGAACGGGTCGGGCAAAACCATGCTCATGCGAACTATTTGTGGGCTAATAAGACCTACTGAGGGCACTGTCAACATCGATGGTGCAATTTTGGGAAAAGATATATCCTTTCCGCCAAGTATTGGTGTTCTAATTGAAAACCCTGCATTTATATCAAAATATACCGGATTTAAAAATTTAAACATACTTGCATCAATTCAAAATACAATAAATGATTTAGATATTAAACAAGCACTTTTTGACGTGGGCTTGGAGCCTGATGATAAGCGAGTTTATCGTAAATATTCGCTTGGCATGAAACAGCGTCTTGGAATCGCTTGTGCATTGATGGAACTCCCGGATATTGTTTTGCTTGATGAACCAATTAATGCTTTAGATGAAAACGGAGTT
>JAQVYP010000157.1 GCA_029004655.1 Oscillospiraceae bacterium
AATTCCTCGTCTTTTTCTGTAATTGCCATCTTAGTCCTCCTCATTCCATGGAATAGAATAATATTCATCCGCTATAAAGTCTTCCATTCCCCAGCCAAATCCTGAAAATTCATATAAGATATGTTCTAATCTGATCCGCCATAATTTATATAAATTCTCATAGTCACTTGCCGCAACTACTGCATCATGATATGCATCGCCAAGAGCATCATAAAATTTCTCATTAATATCGCCATAACACATTGTAAATTCTGTAGCACACTCTGCAAAATATAATGCCAGATCACCATACCATCTTCCGTTATCATTTACACATACATCCGCAAAATCTGAAAGTACCATCTGCGCACTTTCCAAAGAAAATCCAGTTCGAACAATATTCGTAGGATTAAAGATTTTATACATTCTCTTCTTGTATTTTTCCAGTAAAACATTACCATAATCTTCTCCAAGAAGCATTAAGCTAATTCCTTCTTCCATTGATTTATTGGATTTATAAAGATCTACAATAATCTTTTTCATCTCTTCTTGATCCATCCCATCAAGTTTTTTTATCAAAGCCTTCTCATTCAGTTTCTTTGCCATATGCATACCTCCGCTTTATGTATTGTCTATTATTTTGTCTTTTAATTGTCCCAACTTTATTTTATCATTGTTCCAACTCTTATTCAATTATTATTCTATCTAATTTTCATAAGATGGAGCATGCCCGGTAATCCCAGCCATACCCCACTTATACTAATTCCAAATAAAAATCAACCAATCTTCGCGGTCTTTTGTTTACGAGACTGCGTTGTCGTTCTCGGCGGGCGATAGCCCGCCTTCGTCCTCCGCCTTGTCTCACAAACAAAATCCTCGCAAATCTTTGGGCGCTTTTTAATAGGAAATAGTATCAAAATAATGTTCAATTACTATAGATATATTGATATAAGAGATATATCAAATCTGACCATTTGTGTGGTATAATACATTAAAGAGTCAAAATAATATTGTTTCACGAAAAAGCATTAAAAATAAAAAACTCGAAAGATTAATTGTCTTTTTAACCATATATTAAAAATTAAAGGAGAAATCATGCATTTTAAAGAATTAAACATCATGCCCTCAATATTGAAGGCATTGGAAAGCGAAAATTATACGGAGCCTACCCCAATACAAGAGCAGGCGATTCCACCGATTCTGGAAGGCAGAGATTTATTGGGCTGTGCGCAAACAGGAACGGGGAAAACCGCGGCATTTGCTGTGCCGACATTGCAGCTGCTAAGCCAAGACGAGGCTGCAAGGACGGGACCACGACATATCCGTGCTTTAGTTTTAACCCCTACCAGAGAACTTGCACTTCAAATTTATGAGAGCTTTTGCGCGTATGGAAAGCATACAGGCTTGCGGTCCTGCGTAATATTTGGCGGCGTTTCTCAAATGCATCAGGTTGAGAAAATTAAAAACGGTGTAGATATACTTGTTGCAACACCGGGCAGGCTTAACGACTTGGTAAACCAGCGTTTGGTGGATTTGCAGCACATAAAAATTTTTATACTGGATGAAGCTGACCGTATGCTGGATATGGGCTTTATTTATGATGTAAAAAGAATAATTTTAAAAATACCTTACAATAGACAAACATTACTTTTCTCTGCTACGATGCCTTCTGAGATAGCAAACATGGTAAAATCACTCTTGAAAGAACCGGTTAAAATTGCAATTACGCCAATTTCATCTCCGGTTGACATTATAGATCAATCCCTTTATTTTGTTGATAAAGAAAATAAGCCAAAGCTATTGCTTGAAATTTTAAAGGATAAGTCTTTTGAATCAGTACTTGTATTTACCCGCACAAAGCATGGCGCAGACCGTGTTGTAAAAGAATTGGTAGCAAATAAGATAAATGCGCAAGCAATACATGGAAACAAATCACAAAATGCCCGCCAACTGGCACTAAGTAATTTTAAAAGTAAAATTACACGTGTTATGGTGGCAACTGACATCGCAGCCAGAGGAATTGATATTGATGAGCTATCACTTGTTGTAAACTTCGATTTGCCTGAAGTTCCGGAAACGTATGTTCATCGTATCGGTCGGACAGGCAGAGCAGGCCACGGCGGCACAGCGATAGCGTTCTGTAACTTTGGTGAAAAAGAATTACTTGTCCAAATCGAAAAATTAATTAGCAGACATATTACTGTGGTAGAGGATAATCCTTATCCGCTGCTTAATACTGCTCCTGTCGTAAAGTCATCGGGTGGAAGAAATTCAGGCGGAAGGAATAATGCTCCAAGGAATACCGGTTGGCACAATCCGTCGGAAATGTCTGCATCCGGCAAGCCAAGTTCCAGAAGATTTCCGGACACCAAGAAAGCTCAACCTAAACGCAAAGAAAAGGTTGCAGAGTGGGGCAGAAAAGGTTCGTCCGGCTCAAATAAGAGAAATCCGAATTCTCGCAGTGGAGTTTAAAATAGCCAAAAGAATGTGAATATATCTTTTATATACTTTAATAGACTAGCTTATACTAATTCCAATTAAAAAGTGACCAAGATTTGCGAGGATTTTGTTTGTGAGACAAGGCGGAGGACGAAGGCGGGCTATCGCCCGCCGAGAACGACAACGCAGTCTCGCAAACAAAAGACCGCGAAGATTGGTTGATTTTTATTTGGAATTAGTATTAAAATCATAAAGCTAGTCTATTATTGCAAATATACCTATTGTTTATATTGAACATATCGTAGGGGCGGATATGGAATCCACCCATACTGAATAATGAGGTGAAGAGGTTGACCACTGAGGAAAAGCTAACAATACTAAAACAATATTTTGGATTTGAAAATTTCAGAGAAGGTCAGGAATGGCTGATTGACAATATTCTAAGCGGTAAAGATGTTGTAGGTGTAATGCCTACCGGTGCCGGAAAATCAATTTGTTTCCAAGTGCCTGCTATGATTCTTGACGGAATAACTCTTGTTATATCGCCTCTTATTTCACTCATGAAAGACCAAGTGAACGCTCTTACCCAAGCAGGAATTAAGTCTGCTTTTATTAACAGTTCACTCAATCAAAGTCAGTATTATACAGCACTGGATAATGCACAAAATGGTCTTTACAAAATAATATATATTGCACCTGAAAGACTTATGACTGATGATTTTTTATCCTTCGCACATAATGCCAAAATTTCAATGATAACAATTGATGAAGCGCACTGTATTTCACAATGGGGACAGGATTTTCGCCCGAGCTATGTCAAAATTGTTGATTTTATTGATAGCTTAAAAACTCGTCCGGTTGTTTCTGCCTTTACAGCTACAGCCACTGCTGAGGTGCGTGAAGACATTGCTAATTCGCTGAAACTAGATAATCCGGAAGTTTTGGTAACAGGATTTGATAGGAAAAATTTATATTTCGAGGTGCAAAAGCCAAAAGATAAATTTGCAGCGCTTAACGGTTTTTTACATGACAAACAGGGTAAAACAGGAATAGTTTACTGCTCCACAAGAAAAACTGTAGACCATGTTTGCGAAAGACTGAATTCAAACGGATATAACGCAACCCGTTATCATGCGGGACTTGCAGGCAAAGAGCGAAAAGAGAATCAAGACGATTTTATCTTTGACAGAAAACAAATTATCGTTGCAACTAATGCATTCGGTATGGGTATTGATAAATCAAACGTATCGTTTGTGGTGCATTACAACATGCCGAAAAACATAGAAAGTTACTATCAGGAAGCCGGAAGAGCGGGGCGTGACGGAGAGCCGGCGGATTGCATTTTGCTTTATAGCGGTCAGGATGTCGTGACTAATTCGTTCCTTATTGAAAATGGTAAGGACAAGGAATATGCTGATAGGGAAACGGAAATGCAAGTGCGTGAACGTGACCGCAAACGACTCAAGGAAATGACCTATTATTGCCATACAAATGATTGTTTGAGAGAATATATTTTAAAATATTTTGGCGAATCCACTGCAAATTATTGTGGCAACTGCGGTAACTGTAATACGAATTTCGAAAAAATTGATATTACTGTTGAAGCTCAAAAAATATTATCTTGCATTGTTCGGTCGGGTCAAAAGTATGGTTTAAAAACAGTTATTGATACTTTACGAGGCAGCAAAAACGAAAAAATTATAAGACTGGGTCTCCAAAATTTATCTACTTATAATATCATGCAAAACTACAGCGAAAACCGAATTCGTAACATTATAAACTTTCTTGTTTTGAATGACTACATACGCGTTACAGACGATGAATATCCTGTCGCACGATTAGGCGGCAGTGCAAACGAAGTGTTGTTTGGCGACAAGCAGCTGGAGATGAAGCTGTCAAAAGATAATGAACCGGCCTCAAAGAAAACAGACAAAGTTTCAGAAAAAAGATACAATGTAAATTCTGCTCTATTTGAAAAACTTAAAACTCTTAGATTCTCTATTGCAAGCGAGCAAAAAGTTCCGGCTTTTGTTATATTTTCAGATGCTTCTTTAACCGATATGTGTATGAAGCTGCCACAGAATGCTGATGAGTTTTTGAATATATCAGGTGTTGGCA
>JAQVYP010000158.1 GCA_029004655.1 Oscillospiraceae bacterium
GCTTGTGTGCCACCAAATAAACCAAGAACCTTTTTCTTAGGTGTAGATATTACATCAAACTGAATATCATCTGTTTCTTTCGCGTTTAAAAGCAACAAAGCTTGCTCCTTTGCTTCTTCAACGCTATTACCCATACCGGTAGCTTCTTTCAACAAGTGTTTGTCCTCCATTCAATCCGTTTAGTGGCGGGATGTTATTTTATCCTGCGTCTACCGATTCGGCAGAGCGAGATATTTTAGCTTTTTCTTCATTAAAGCGAAAAATGATAGATTTTGATTGATCGTTGGCTATTATTTTTGCCGGACTGTAAAAAAATTGAGTAGCTGCTTGTAATCCACCAGAAATTATATTTGAGCATGCCCAGTAGAAACCAACTGCACCGGGAACAGTGAATGCAATCCATAAAGATACAAGCGGCATCGTGAGCATCATTCCTGCCATGTTTGGAGCATCGGGATTTGCTTTTTTCTGAATTATTATAGAAACAATACTGCTCAACATTGAAGTTACGAATGACAGAATTGGGATTATCCAAATCTTTTGGAAACTACCGAAGATATCTAAAGAAAATACAGGTGTTTGGGATAAATCAAGCCCGAATAAGTTGAAACTTATGCCGCTAATGTCGCTTGCAGTAATACCAGCTACATTACCTTGCATTACTTCGCTTACAAGTTTCAATTCGGTATTTATACTCGGATTGATTGCTTTTGCAGCTGCCAATGCCTCATCAATAACTGTCTTTTCAATCCCTATAATACTACTAAGCGGACTCATAACAGCCCAATAAACGCCCATCATGAAAACAAGTCGAATAATCATTGGCAGGCAGCCGCCGGCCATCGACACACCTTCTTTGGAGTAAAGCTCTTGCGTTGCTTGTTGATATTTTGTTTTGTCATCGCCGCATTTTTTCTTTAAAGCATCAAGCTTAGGCTTTAACCTTGCTTGCTGCGCAGTGGATTTCTGCGACTTAATAGTAAGCGGCAACATTATCAAGTTTACAAGTAAAGTGAAAATTAAAACGGCTGCGGCAAAATTACCACCGCAAAGGATACTGAATTGTTTTAAAATCCAACCCATAGGAATAGATATCGCACTCATATAAACCGCCATTTCTCCGTGTGGTTATTACCAGACGGTAGTAGAGTAAAATTTAGCCCCGCTTTTTTTTTGTTTCCGGAACGGGATCATATCCGCCCTTACCTAACGGGTTACAGCGTAAAATACGCCAAATAGTTAAAAGAGAGCCTTTAATCGCCCCATGCTTTTGCAATGCTTCCACAGCGTAATTTGAACAAGTGGGAGAAAAACGACATGATGGTGGCGTTAGCGGAGAAATTCCCCTTTGATAAATTCGAATTAATTTAATTAACAGGTGCTTCATTATTATTTCCCAAATGAATTATCCCAGCAGAAACGAGATGTTGACGCATTGATTTTGCAATATACGTGCTTTTGGAACTTAAAGTTCGTGTGCGCGCTACAAATACAATGTCAACACCGCAAGTTACTTCAGGCAGGCAATCATACCAAGCGGCCCTTATAAGGCGCCTTGCACGATTGCGCTCGACAGCCTTACCGAGCTTTTTGCCGGTTGTGATACCAATTCTGGGATACCCCAAGCGATTCTTTGAAACATAAGTCACAAGAGCAGGGTGAACAAACGAGCGCCCCCTGCCATATAAGCGCCGAAAATCTTTGTTTAAGGTTAGTGTTTCAAATTGCACAAAAATCAATCCGTTCATAGGATATCGGACAAAACTCCAATAATGTGTGGTGTTCTAAAGAGTGAAAGACCACAAAAGTGGCCTTTCATTAATAGGACAGGGACTTTCTGCCTTTGGATCTGCGGCGTGCAAGCACACTGCGTCCATTAGAAGTGGCCATTCTCTTACGAAAACCATGCACCTTTTGACGGTGTAACTTTTTAGGTTGGTAAGTTCTTTTCATCGTAAAACCTCCTTTGTCCGCACAGAAATTGCGATTATGTCAAAAGCAGAACGAATGTGCGGAAGAATTCGTAAAACCATTAATAATTTCAAAAATAGACATAACCTATCAAGATAAAATTATACTCTAAAATACAGTAAAGTGTCAACTAAAACTTTAATAAATAAGAATGCATTACAAATAAACCCAAATATTGTCTTGAAAAATGCGACTTATACTATATGCTGTTTTATTTTATACATTTTATTTGTCGATTCCAGAGATAAGCTAGTCCATGATTTCAAAAAACCGTAAGTTATGTGTGGCTAAGCCAAAATATTTCAATTCATGAACTCAATTGATTGAAACCCAGTATATCATATATTCAGCGCTACTGCAAATAAAATGACGATTTGATTGTAGAAATTATCTGCTCTGATTTTATTTGCATTATAGTTTAAATAATGGTATAATCCAAAAATGGATATTATTAGCATATTGAAAGAAGAAGATAAATGTACTGAAAAGACCAAATTAAGGAATTCTTAATTTGTTTATAAGATAAAATTACATATAAGAGCAATGACTTATTATATAATTTCAATATCGAAGGGAGTGATAAAGATGCCAACGATTTTAGTTGTTGATGATGAAAAGGAGATATGTGATCTTATTGAAATATACTTGAAAAATGATGGATTTGATGTTTTTAAATCATATGACGGAGTTGAGGCTTTGAATCTAGTCAAAGAAAATCACATGGATTTAATTGTGCTGGATGTTATGATGCCAAATATGGATGGAATTGAATTCTGTAAACATGTGCGTGAAACGGATGATATTCCTATTATCATGCTTTCGGCTAAGATTGAGGATATGGATAAAATCTTCGGCCTTATGACCGGGGCTGACGACTATATGACGAAACCGTTTAATCCGTTTGAACTGATTGCACGCATTAAATCTCAGCTTCGGAGATACGGCGGGTTTAACAAAACCGATGATGCCAAACAAACCCCCTGTGAAGATGAGGTGTTGTTTAATGGTTTGTACATTAATAAAAACCAACACACGGCGACATTGTATGATAAAGACCTGATGCTTACTCCGACAGAATTTGATATTTTATGGTTACTTGCCAAAAACATCGGAAAGGTTTTTTCCAGTGAAGAAATCTTTGAAGCGGTTTGGCAGGAAAAATATTTGGATGCCAACAATACCGTGATGGTACACATTCGCCATTTAAGAGAAAAACTCGGGGATGACTCAAAAAACTCTTCCTATATTAAAACAGTGTGGGGAGTTGGATATAAAATATGAGATTCAAAAACTTTATTGATTCATTTTGTAACGAACTCAAGAAAAGCTTGGTGCTTAGAATTATAGTCAGTTTCTGGGCAAGCATTATCCTAGCTGCAGTTTTTTCAGTTTTAATTTCATGCATTTTTCGGGTAATTGATATCGGCGCATTTTTCTTTTTGACTTTTTGTTTTTCGCTTGTTACACTGATATTAAAAAGTCTAGGAAAATTTAAAAAACAGTTTGGAAAACTTGATAATAAAATACTTGAATATGCAAAAGACCTTAAAACAAGTTTAATCTGGCGAATTGTTGCAAGCGTAATTATATCAGCTGTTTGTGGTTTGATTGTTGCGGCAGTTTTTGCAATGCTTTTTTATAGAAGCTTTACATCATTCATAATATTCATCGTTGTTGCGGCAATTGTTCTGACGTTTTTGCTTAAAAAGATTTTTATTCACATCAAGGATATTACAGAAGGCGTTGAAAAAATATCCACCGGGGATTTCAGTGTTCAGATTCCGGAAATATATAGCGATGAATTGGGTGTGCTTGCAAAGCAAATCAACAAAATGGCAAGCGATTTGGAAGCTGCCCGCAAGCGTGAAATTCTTGAGGAGCAGCGCAAGAATGACTTCATTACCTCTATTGCTCACGATTTGCGGACACCGTTAACATCTATCACTGGCTATTTGGGACTCATTTCTGCTAAAGATGGCATTACACTTGATCAGAATACCATGTTCGAATATGCAGATATTGCATACAGAAAATCTTTAAGATTAGATACTCTAATCAACAATTTATTTGATTTTTCGCGATATAATTTCGGTGTGATTAACCCTGTAAAAGACCAAATTGATTTGGGTGAGTTACTTGAGCAACTTGATCAGGAATTTTATCCTCAATATTCAGCAAGCAATCTGCAAAGCAGGGTAATAATCAACGGGAAGTCGATTGTTATAGGCGACGGAAATATGCTTGCTCGCGTTTTTGAAAATCTTCTTAACAATGCTGTCAGATACGGAGCAAAGGGCCGGTATATAGATATTGAGGCGATAACACGAACGGAAGAGATTCAGGTTAATATTACTAATTATAACTCTGAAATAAATCTGGATGATCTATCCAGAGTGTTCGATAAATTTTATCGAACCGAAAGCTCCAGAAATTCCTTAACAGGTGGCTCGGGATTGGGGCTGGCAATAGCTAAAAACATCGTGTTAGCGCACGGTGGGCAAAT
>JAQVYP010000159.1 GCA_029004655.1 Oscillospiraceae bacterium
CTTCGTCCTCCGCCTTGTCTCACAAACAAAATCCTCGCAAATCTTGGTCACTTTTTAATTGGAATTAGTATAAACGGACTGTTAAAGCCCGTTTTATCCGGATTCAGACTATTTTGTCAAGGACTCTTCAAATTTGCAATATTTTTCCAAAATATTCTATCCAGACACGCAAAAGCGCCAATCAGCCTAAGTTGCATTAGTATTAGTCTACGATCTGAGCCATAGTTTTAGCTGTAACTATGGCTCTTAATTTGTTTATAAGTCTATTAATTTATCTCCGCTAGAAACGCAGCGTGTTTTTATTGCTTTATTGCAGAAAATAAATAAACATTATTAAATATATAATAACTTGATTTATTTAATATAAAGTTGAAAATAATAGTTATAAATGTTATTATTAAATGATATAAACATTACGCAAAGAGGGACTGTTTTTGAAAAGAATGGCAGCTTATCTAAAACCATATTTGAAGCAATTAATAATTGGACCGCTTTTCAAGCTTATCGAGGCCGTCCTTGAATTGTTTATGCCCATTTATATGGCGAAAATTATTGATATAGGCATTGCAAACGGTGACACGGATTATATTATTAAAAATGGATTTATTATGCTGGGAATTGCTGCTACCGGTCTTGTCAGCGCGATTATTTGCCAATATAGTGCTGCGGTTGCGGCGCAAAATTTTGGAACATCACTTAGAAATCTAATGTTCAAAAAGATTATGAGCCTATCATTTAAACAAATCAATATTTTTGGGGCACAGACATTGTTTGGCCGTGTCACCAATGATGTTTCACAACTCCAAAATGCGGTCAACATGACGATTAGATTAGTAGTCAGAGCACCGTTTATTTGTATTGGAAGCGTAATTGCAACGCTGATAATCGATTGGAAATTAGGCTTGATTGTGCTGGGCGTATTGCCTGTATATGTGTTTTGCCTTTATTTAATAATGAAAAAGACTTCACCGCTATATACACAGGTTCAGCGAAATCTCGATGACGTCAGCGGAGAGGTTATGCAAACCCTTAGCGGTGTTCGCGTAATTCGTGCATTCGCTACAGAAGATCGAGAAAAAGCAGATTTTACAGAACGCAATAATGAATTGGTTGACTCAACGATAAAGGTCGGAAGAATTTCCTCGTTGGTTAGTCCCGTTACTATGTTGATTACCAATATTTCGATAATTGGTATTATTTGGGTTGGCGGAATCAGAATAAATGTCGGCGGATTATCACAAGGTGAACTGCTTGCTGTTATTAGCTATATCACGCAAATTTTGCACACTTTAATCGTTGGTGCAAACCTGGTTATATTGTTTACGCGTGCGGGGGCATCGCTTAAAAGAGTGAATGAAATCTTCGATATTCCGGTGGACGAAACAGAAATTAACGGTGAAGAGTTACTAGGAAATCCCACATCGGAATATGCTGTTGAGTTTGAAAATGTTACATTTTCATATAATGGCACGGAGCCTGAGCTTGAAAATATAAGCTTCTCGTTGAAACATGGCAAAACCATGGGCATAATCGGAGCAACCGGTTCGGGCAAGTCAACCTTGATAAATCTTATTCCTAGATTTTATTTACCAATGATGGGAAAAATGAAAATTAACGGTATTTCAACTGCTGATTATAATTTAAAATCGCTGCGTAACCTAGTAGGAATTGTTCCGCAAAAGTCTGAGCTAATAACAGGCACAATTGCCGATAATTTAAGGCTTGGAAATCAGACGGCAACCATAGAACAACTTAGAGCGGCAGCGAAAACCGCACAGGCGGCGGAGTTTATAGAAGGAACGGCAAAAGGATATGAGTCCTTCGTAAACAAAAACGGAAGCAATTTTTCGGGCGGTCAAAAACAGCGAATTGCCATTGCCCGTGCGATTGCGAAAAATCCTGAAATATTGATTTTGGATGATTCATCATCTGCATTGGATTTTGCAACCGATTCAGCGTTGCGAAAAGCTATCAGAAAAGATTGTAAAGGCACCACAACAATAATCGTTTCTCAACGCATTTGGGCAGTAAAGGAATGCGACATGATACTTGTGTTGGATGACGGCAAGGTAGCAGGCATTGGCACGCATGATTATTTAATGGGAAACTGTAGTGAATATCGTGATATTGCCCAGTCCCAGCAAAATGGGGGTGAAGCAATATGAAAAAAACGGTTTTAAAAGTGCTTGGGAAATATATAAAAAACAGCGGAATGCGTTTGCTGATTGTGTTTGTTTGTGCACTAATTGGAACACTCGCAGAAATTGCGGCACCATATCTCGCAGGTCGTGCGATTGATAATATTGCCGGTATTGGAAATGTAAATTTCAACGCAGTGGCACGAATTATTATGATTCTGATGTTTCTTTATGTTGTTTCATCAATAATGAGTTATCTTGTCGGTCGTTTGTCATACAACATTGCTCACAAGATTGTCGGAAAAATGCGGCAGGATGCATATAGCAAGCTGATGGAATTACCGCTGAATACCTATGATACCTCATCTAGTGGTGACATTGTCAGTCGATTTGTTAACGATGCAACACTTGTTGCGGATGGAATAGTTGAGGCTGTCACACAGCTTTTCGGCAGTTTGATTACTATCATCGGCACACTAATAGTGATGATTATTCTAAGCCCGATTGTAACGCTTTGTGTGTTATTGGTCACTTCAATCACCTTTGTAGTCGCCAGTATAATAACTAAAAGAAGCAATAAATATTTTAGATTGCAGCAACAGGAAACTGGAAATCTGGGCTCTGTGGTGGAGGAACTTGTGGGTGTTGTTCATACGGTTAAAGCATATTCTTATGAAGAAGTTGCACAAAACAGGTTCGAGAAAATTAACGGCCGCCTTTGTGATGTAGGTCAAAAAGCAGTTTTTTCAAGTTCTTTGCCGAACCCCACTACCAGATTTGTTAATTCCTTGGCATATATTTTGATTGGTGTAATTGGTGGTACAATTGCAGGATTAACTGCCGGAAAAATTTCAAGCTTTATTATCTACTCAAATCAGTTTGCAAAACCTTTCAACCAAATTACTGCAATAATAACTCAAATATTGGCGGCTTATGCCGCAGCAGGACGTGTTATTGCACTTATATGCAGTGAACCGGAAATACCGGAGGCGAGCGACGCCGTTACTCTTCAAAATGCTTCCGGTGAAGTTGAATTCAAAAATGTTAACTTTTCCTATAATAAAAACAAACCGCTTATAGAAAATTATTCATTGAAAGTAAAAAAGGGGCAACGAGTAGCAATTGTTGGGCCGACCGGTGCCGGAAAGACGACGCTTGTTAATCTTATAATGCGTTTCTATGATGTTAACTCAGGTGAAATATTGGTTGATGGAATTGATATTCGAAAAATTACCCGCAAAAGTTTAAGGCAAAACATTGCAATGGTTTTGCAGGAAACGTGGCTTAAAGACGGAACTGTAAGGGATAACATTGCATATGCTAACCAACAAGCAACAGATGAACAGGTAGTTGAAGCTGCCAAGCGGGCATTCACTCATGGCTTTATTAAACGATTGCCTAAAGGTTATGACACTGTTATTGGTGGCAGGGGCGACTCATTGTCCGTTGGGCAAAGGCAGCTGTTGACAATTGCGAGGGCAATGCTCAGCAACAGTCCGATATTGATTTTGGACGAAGCTACAAGCAATGTTGATACTATGACAGAACAGCGCATCACAGCGGCGATCAATAATTTGATGGAAGGCACGACAAGCTTTATTATTGCACATCGTTTGTCAACAATCCAAGACGCAGATTTGATTGTTGTTATGAATAAGGGTCATATTGTTGAGCAGGGAACACATACGGAATTGATTGCGGAAAAAGGATTTTATTATAATTTATATAACAGTCAGTTTAATACTAATACCAATTAATAAGCGTCCAAAGATTGGATGATTTTTAGAGTTTCCCTTTAGTTGGAATTAGTATAATGCAAGCGGTGAGGAGTAAAGATGAAGAAAAATGATATAATAAAGCTCGAAATCACAGGAACCACAAGTGAGGGCAACGGTGTCGGACATTATGAGGGAATGGCAATATTTGTCCCTGCATCTGCCGAGGGTGATGTGTTGAGCGTGCTGATTGTTAAGGTTAAAAAGAGTTACGCCTACGGTAAAATCGTGGATATTATTTCACCGTCAACGTCCCGAGTGGAGGATAATTGTGAATTGTATTTGAAATGCGGTGGCTGTGTTTTCAGACACATTGATTATCAGAAAGAATGTGAAATTAAACGATCGGTGGTAGAGAATAATCTAAAACGCATTGGCGGTTTCGACATTTCGGTTGAGCCTATTATTTCTGATAAAAGCGAAAAATACCGCAATAAGGCTCAGTATCCAATCGGCTTGTCAAAAGAGGGCAAGGTTTTAGCGGGATTTTTCGCACCGCATAGTCACAGGGTCGTTGATAATGCGTGTTGCAGCTTGCAGCCCGATA
>JAQVYP010000160.1 GCA_029004655.1 Oscillospiraceae bacterium
TTGCAATATCTACATAAGCTGGGCGTTACCACTATTGAAATCGGCGCAGGTGGTTATCCGGGCAACAATCACTTAAATCCGACAGAACTATTAAAAAGCCCTGAAGAGGTGCAAGTCTTTAAGACATTGCTTAATAAATACGATATTAGTATTTGCGCTATCAGTTGTCACGGAAATCCATTACATCCGCAAAAGGAACTTGCCGAAAAATTCGACAGAGAATTTAGAAACGCAATTCTTGTAGCAGAGGTGTTGGGAGTTGAAACCATAGTCGGGTTTGCAGGCTGTCCGGGTGACTGTGATAATTCTTTGTATCCCAACTGGGTCACCTGCGCTTGGCCGGAGGATTTTGGAAAAATTTTGGACTGGCAATGGAACGAGAAGGTTATTCCTTATTGGAAAGGTATGGCCGCCTTTGCAAAAGAGCATAAGATTAAAAAGATAGCTTTCGAAATGCATCCCGGTTTTGTGGTTTATAATCCGGAAACTTTGATGAAGTTGCGTAACGCAGTCGGCGATATTATCGGTGCAAACTTTGACCCGAGCCACCTTTTCTGGCAGGGTATCAATCCTGTTGCCGCTATTAAATATCTTAAGGGTGCAATTTATCATTTCCACGCAAAGGATACGCTTATTGATAAGCGCAATTGCGAGATTAACGGTGTACTTGATACTAAATCATATGGAGATATTCTTAATCGTTCATGGGTATTCCGAACAGTTGGCTATGGACACGATAAAAAGCTTTGGAATGACATTATAAGTATGCTGAAAGCCACCGGATATAACGGTGCGATCAGCATTGAACATGAGGATGCTCTTATGTCTTCAGAGGAAGGGCTGGAAAAGGCCATTGCCTTCCTGAAAGAGGTACTTATTTTTGAACAGGCGGGAGAAATGTGGTGGGCTTGATTTCTCCTTCACCACAATAATATAAAGAGGCGTGTATTATGGATAGACAATATAAACTTGGCATAATTGGTTTCGGCGGTATGGCATTTGGTCATTTTAAATGCCACAGGGATTATGATACAAACGTTAAAGTTAAAGGTGTATTTGACCTAGATGAGCACCGTATGGATGTTGCAAGGGAAAATGGGCTGGTTGCTTATAAATCACGTGAAGAATTGCTTTCGGACATGGAAATTGATATTGTTTTGGTTGCCACTACAAACGAAGTACACAAGGAAATCTGTATTGATGCTCTTCGTCACGGCAAACATGTTATCTGCGAAAAGCCTGTAACAATGGATTCTCAAGAATTACTTGAGGTTATGGCAGTAGCGGAAGAGACAGGCAAAGTATTTACAATTGACCAAAACAGAAGAACAAATCGTGATTTTGTGCTGATGAAGCGTAATGTTGAAGCAGGTATGATCGGTAAGCCTTATGTAATTGAATCAAGAGTTGAAGGCTCACGCGGAATGCCATCAGGCTGGCGCACAATCAAACGGCTTGGCGGCGGTATGATGCTCGACTGGGGTGTTCATCTAATTGATCAACTTATGTATATGGTTGACGAAAAGGTTATAAGCATTTATTGCAAGATGTTTAACATTGACTATACTGATGTTGAGGACAATTTTCGCCTGACATTTACATTTGAAAGCGGACTTGTGGCTCATATTGAAGTTTCAACCAACAACTATATAACCCATCCAAGATGGTATGTACTCGGTCAAAATGGTACATTACAGATTGACGATTGGGATTGTAATGGCGAGATTTGCCGCTGCATTGACAAGGAAAGCAAATGGGATGAAGAAATTTTCCAAACTGCAGCCGGCCCTACAAAAACAATGGCACCCAGACGCCCTGAATCTGTAGAGCATATTAAGCTTTCACGTCCTGATGATGTCGAAGATGGGTTGCAGGTAGTTTACAGACAATTGACAGGTGCTATCGAAGGCGGCGAGCTTACTATAAAGCCTGAGCAGGCTTTACGTGTTATGAAAGTTATGGAAGCAAGCTTTGAATCAGCCCAAAAAGATATTACAGTTAAAACAAATATTTAACTTGAGGTAATAAATATGATTAATGTGACGGTCTGGAACGAATTTTATCACGAGAAAAATCACGAACAAGCAAGAGAAACCTATCCTAATGGTATTCATGAGTGTATTAAAAGCTTTTTACAGTCAGATGAATTTCAGGTAAGAACCGCTACTCTTGATGATGAGGAATGTGGTCTTACACAGGAGGTTCTTGACGACACAGACGTACTTATCTGGTGGGCTCACATGAAACATGATGATGTGCCTGACAAAATTGTGAAGAGAGTTCAAGATTCTGTTTTAAAAGGTATGGGTGTGATTTTTCTGCATTCCGCTCATCTCTCAAAACCTTTTAAGGCTCTAATGGGTACAACATGTAACCTTTCGTGGAGAGAGGATGGCGACTTAGAAAGAGTATGGGTAATAAATCCGGCACATCCAATCGCAAAGGGGCTGGGGAGATACATTGAATTACCACACGAAGAAACGTATGGTGAGCCATTTGGTATCCCCGAACCTGACGAGCTTGTATTTATCGGCAGTTTCGAAGGCAGTGAGGTTTTCAGATCCGGTTGCTGCTGGAAACGTGGTAACGGTAAGATATTCTATTTCCAGCCGGGTCACGAAACAAATCCAACATTTAAAATAAGGGAAGTTCAGCAGGTTATTAAAAACGCTGTTGAATGGTGTAAGCCTGAATTACGTTCAGCAGAACTCGATTGTCCTCATATACAAAAAATTCAATAATATTTTGGGCGGTCTATTCATAAAGTAGACCGCCCATTATATTTTTAAAAATCGTCTGCTAATTTAACAATTAACAGTAAAGAGGAAAGACAATGAAATTGAACAGAAAACAACTACATGTTTATACGTGAAGCAAAATTAATACTAATTCCAATTAAAAAGTGACCAAGATTTGCGAGGATTTTGTTTGTGAGATAAGGCGGAGGACGTAGGCGGGCTATCGCCCGCCGAGAACGACAACGCAGTCTCGCAAACAAAAGACCGCGAAGATTGGTTGATTTTTATTTGGAATTAGTATAAAGCGGTCATATATTTAATAATTCAGGGCAAGATAAGGTATCTACAAAAAATTTTCGGTATATTTACCGCATTAGCCATAATAATCACTATATCCGGTGAATTTTCACGCTATAATTAATACTAATCTCAAATAAAAACGTAGATATCTTTACGGTCTAGTTTTCGTCCCGCCGCGTTGTCGTCGTCGGCGGGCGCCAGCCCGCTGTCCTCCTCCGCCTTGCGGGACAAAAACTATCCTCGCAAATCTAATCTCCATTTTTAATTGAGATTAGTATAACCTATCTTTAAGTATATATTTGATTTTGCGTTAGCTATGGATTCCATCGTTTTACATTAAATACTCTCACAAATACTATTGACAAGCAATCAAAAATCTGTTATTATATTGTTAAAAAAATAACAATCTATTTTACTTTGGAGGAATTATCATGTTCAATTTAAAGGGACGAGTTGTTGCAATTACCGGTGCTTCGTCCGGACTAGGACTTCAAATGGCAAACGGCTTTGCACAACAGGGAGCCGACTTAGTCATTATGGCCAGAAGAATGGAAAAGCTTGAGAAAGAGGCCGAAAAAATTAGAGCTATGGGTGTCAGATGCTTACCAATTCAGTGTGATGTTACTGATACAGAAGCGGTAAACAAAGCAGCAGAAGCAGCTATCAAAGAATATGGAAAAGTTGATATTCTTGTTAATAATGCCGGAGCTGCTAAAAATGCCGGAGTCATCGATATGACAGATGACGAATGGAATTTTACAATGGATGCAGATCTAACAAGTGTATTTAAAGTTACCAGAGCATTCGCAAAACATATGGTTGATAAGCAATATGGAAGAATTATTAATATAGCTTCAATTTACGGACAAGTAGGTAATACAGCTATGGATACTGTTGCCTATCATTCATCAAAAGGCGGAGTTATAAACTTTACCAGAGCGGTTGCCGCTGAACTTGCAAAATATAGTATTACATGTAATGCTATCAGTCCCGGATATTTTGAAACAGAATTGACCGCTGATACATTGAAGACAGATTCATTTACTAAATTTATGCAGACCACTGTTCCGCTTGGACGCTATGGCCATGAAGGTGAATTGAATCCTGCTGCTATTTTCTTAGCAAGTGATGAAGCTTCATATATTACCGGACAGAATATAAAAGTTGACGGCGGATTTACAGCAGTATAATAATTTTTTTACTAATAGTCTCATAAAGGAACCTCTAAAACTGAAAATTGTTTTTAATCAACTTGTATTAATCAAAAAAAGAGCTAAAGTCAATCAACTGTTTGACTTTAGCTCTTTCGTTTTATTTACTATGCTTTTTTTAGCACCTTAACAATTTCGCCA
>JAQVYP010000161.1 GCA_029004655.1 Oscillospiraceae bacterium
GATTTTGTTTGTGAGACAAGGCGGAGGACGAAGGCGGGCTATCGCCCGCCGAGAACGACAACGCAGTCTCGCAAACAAAAGACCGCGAAGATTGGTTGATTTTTATTTGGAATTAGTATGATACATAAAACGAATTTTTACAGTGTATATTATAAACAAAAAATTCTTAAATATGAGCTAGGCAAAGAGCTTGAAGAAAAATTTTCATCATCAACGGTGGGAGCAAGACCCACCCTACATAAGTTGGTACGTATATTATAAGCATTATATACAATAAAGAAGATTTGGGGATAATCCCAAACCTTCTTTATTATTTCCCTCTTTATGAAGGTACTTTCGTTTTTAACCCTATTTTGTTCCAAAAATTCTGTCGCCGGCGTCTCCTAGACCCGGAATGATATAGCTGTGCTCGTTGAGTTTAATATCCTTTGATGCACAATAAACATGAATTTCAGGATGTGCGTCCGTAAATGCTTTTAATCCTTCGGGAGCTGCTATAATGCACATGAACTTTATGCTTTTAGGATTGTATTTTTTAATAGTATTAACAGCATCAATTGCAGAGCCGCCGGTTGCCAACATTGGGTCCAAAACTATAACCTCACGCTCCGGAAGATCTGCCGGTAATTTGCAATAATAGTTAACAGGTTCCATTGTTTCAGGGTCGCGATACATTCCAATATGTCCAACCTTTGCGGATGGTACAAGATTAAGTACACCGTCTACCATACCAAGACCTGCACGCAGAATCGGAACAAATGCAAGTTTGCGGCCTGCAATTACCTTTGTACGAGCAATTGCAACAGGTGTTTCAACATCAACTTCCTTAAGAGGAATATCCCTTGTCGCCTCGTAGCACATAAGCATTGCAATCTCGCTTACAAGTTCGCGGAACATTTTTGTTCCGGTGTCTTTATCACGCAGAATTGAAAGCTTATGCTGGATTAGTGGATGGTCTAAAACGTAAACATTATCATTCATTTATATTTCCTCCAAATTATAATTTTTCTATATCCATAACAGCGTCAACCCTGCGCTGATGACGACCGCCTTCGAAAGGAGTATCAACAAACAAATCAACGATTTCCATTGCCACTCCGTCTCCGACAACTCTTCCACCAAGGCAAAGTATATTGGCGTCATTGTGAAGTCTTGTGTATTTTGCAGAGAATGTTTCAGAACAAGCTGCCGCACGAATACCATGCACCTTATTTGCCGCTAGTGACATGCCGATTCCAGTGCCACAAATCAGAATTCCCAGCTTTGCTTCTCCGGACACAACCGATTTTGATACCTTTAATGCAATGTCAGGGTAATCAACAGAAGCCGAACTATAGGTTCCGAAATCCTTAACTTCTATTTCCTTTTCTTTGAGATGCTCCATTATTTTCTGCTTCAGCTCATAACCACCATGGTCACATCCGATTGCTAAAATCTCACCTTTTTGAAAAATACTCATTCCTTTGACTTCCCGTCTGATATATTTTTTGACTTCATTAATATAAGTCAGTTAGTAATTATTTTTATTTTGTTGACTTACTTTTTAATTCTCTTTCAGCCTGCGGTAATCTTAAATATACAGGCAAAAGCTGCTCAGGTAAAACTGTTTGATTGCTTAGGAACATTGGAATTGAAGCAAAACCCACGCCGCTTGCGCGCTGAAAGCGAAGCTGATTTGGCGCTGCAACAGCCGCCCCTACCCTAAGCTTTAGCTTTTCAATAAATATATCTGTTCCATCGCCAACAACCATAACAGTTAAATTTTTATATTCGTCCGATTCGCTAACCTTTGCGATATCATCTATCAAATCTTCAATTGTAAGCGCGCGGTCAGCGCACAGTCGCAAAAGTCGACCTGATTTTGCAACAAAATTTGCATTATAGAGCTGATTGCACCTTGCATCCATAACGGCACATATCACACAATCGTTAAACCTCAAATTACAAGCCATTGCCTCAAGCGTTGAAACACCGACGCATGGTTTATTGTCTGCAAATGCAAGTCCTTTAACCGCACTGATTCCGATTCGAACACCGGTAAAAGATCCGGGTCCGCTCGCAATAGCAAAACCGTCAATATCGGAAAGCAATGTGTTGCTGGACTCTAACATTCCTTTAATCATCGGCATCAAGGTCTGAGAATGTGTTAGCTTAATATTAACAAAAAATTCTGCAATAAGTTTTTCACCATCTATTATAGCACAGGATGCAGGCGCGGCAGTACAATCTATTGACAAAATTTTCATGATTTCTCCGCCCTTTTCTCAACAGTAATTTTACGCTGCGTTTCGTCTGTTCTTTCAATAGTGATTTCAATCACACTTTCGGGCAAAGCGGCTACGATATTTTCGCTCCATTCAATTGCCAAAACTCCACCGGATTCCAAATAATCAAAATATCCTGTTGAATAAAGATCTTCCCAACCCTCTACACGATACATATCAAAGTGGTAAAGGTTTAAACGCCCACCAATATATTCATTAACCAGCGCAAATGTCGGAGATGAAACCTCGCCTGAAAATCCAAGACCGTCCGCAATGCCGCTTATTAAACATGTTTTCCCCATTCCAAGGTCACCAAACAGCGCAATTACATCGCCGCTTTTCAACATGTTTGCAATTTCGCGTCCAATCTCCACCGTTTGCAGCGGTGAAAGGGATAAATATTCTTTCATATTAAAACAGTCCTGTTATTTTTCCGTTGTCGTATACGTCAATGCCCTCTGCTGCCGGTTTTTGGGGAAGCCCCGGCATTGTCATAATGCTTCCTGCAATGGCAACAACGAAGCCTGCACCATTTGATATTTTAACCTCTCGAATTGTTATTGAAAAGTCTTTCGGTCTGCCCAAAAGGGCCGGATTATCCGATAGCGAATATTGAGTTTTGGCAATGCAAACAGGCATATCTACCGCCAGATCAGAAATCTCTGCAATATTTTTCCTTGCAATATCCGTAAACACGACATCATTTGCACCATAAATCGTGGTTGCGATTGCGCGTATTTTATCTTCTGTGGAAAGCTTTTCTGAATAAATCGGTGCAAACTCGGAAGGCATTTCACTGGCTTTAACAATAGCGTTAGCAAGCTCTATTCCGCCCTCACCGCCCTTTGAAAAGACTTCTGACAGCGCAAACTGTGCACCAAGTGAACAGCAATAGTCTGAAATCAATTTCAGCTCTGCTTCTGTATCAGTGTTAAAGCGATTTATCGCAACAACAACCGGAACGCCGTATTTTTTCATATTTTCAATATGTGCGCCCAAATTTACCATTCCATCTGAAACAGCAGTGGTGTTTTCTTTTGTTAGCTCACACTTTGCAACTCCGCCATTATATTTAAGAGCACGAACAGTGGCAACAATAACAATAGCCGACGGTCTGAGCTTTGCCAACCGACATTTTATATCCAAAAACTTTTCTGCTCCCAAATCAGAGCCAAAACCCGCCTCGGTAATGCAGTAATCGGCAAGTTTAAGTGCAAGCTTGGTGGCTCTTACCGAATTGCATCCATGTGCAATATTAGCAAATGGTCCACCGTGCATTATTGCAGGTGTTCCCTCAAGTGTCTGCACAAGGTTAGGTTTGATTGCGTCTTTAAGCAAAGCCGCCATCGAGCCTTCAGCGTGGATATTATGGGCAAATACAGGCTTTCCTTCAAACGTGTATGCAATTAAAATATTGCCGAGTCGCCTTTTCAAATCATCCAAATCAGCACATAGGCAAAGAATTGCCATAACTTCGCTTGCGACGGTAATAATAAATCCGTCCTCACGAGGGATCCCGTTGAATTTTCCGCCAAGACCAACAACAATGTTTCTGAGTGCACGGTCGTTCATATCAAGACAGCGCTTGATTAAAATTCTTCTTGAGTCAATTTTCAAATCATTGCCCTGCTGCAAATGATTATCCAGCATTGCACAAAGCAGATTATTAGCAGAAGTGATAGCATGCATATCGCCAGTGAAATGAAGATTTATATCCTCCATTGGCAAAACCTGTGCGTATCCACCGCCGGCGGCGCCGCCTTTAACACCGAATACGGGTCCTAGTGATGGCTCGCGCAACGCGATTACAGCCTTTTTACCAATCCTCGCCATTGCTTGCCCCAAACCAACCGTTGTTGTTGTTTTACCCTCACCTGCAGGTGTTGGGTTTATGGCTGTAACTAAAATCAGCTTTCCATCTTGCTTTTTCTCTAAACGAGCAAAAAGTTCTTCGGAAAGCTTAGCTTTATATTTACCATAGCATTCTATTTCATCATTGGAAATACCAAGAGAGCTTGCTATTTCTGTAACTGGTTTCATAACAGCATTCTGTGCTATCTCGATATCTGTCAACATAAACGTT
>JAQVYP010000162.1:0-2267 GCA_029004655.1 Oscillospiraceae bacterium
TTTGATATAATAATTTATATAAAATGCACAATTAGCTCTTATTATTCCCTATATAATTTTGCATACAACTAAACTTATCAAAAAAGCAACACAAAAAACCACACAGAGATATAATACTAATATCTCCGTGTGTTAAAAAACATATTACATTTGTTGCATTTACAATTTTTAATTATTTGCTATGTAGGTCAGGGGTTTACTCTTGCCGTTTTTGATATTGTAGGCGGAAGGGGCAAGCCCCTTCCCTATTACTACAAATTATTTGAAATATCTGTTCAAAAGACCTTCAAATCCACGACCATGACGAGCCTCGTCCTTGCACATTTCGTGTACAGTATCATGAATTGCATCATAGCCCAGCTCTTTTGCGCGGGTTGCCAACTGCTTTTTGCCAAGACATGCGCCGGCTTCTGCTTCTGCTCTCATTTCAAGATTCTTTTTTGTGCTTGTGGTAAGAACATCACCTAAAAGCTCTGCAAATCTTGCTGCGTGATCTGCCTCTTCAAATGCGTATCTCTTATATGCTTCGGCAATTTCAGGAAAGCCTTCCCTATCCGCCTGACGTGACATTGCAAGATACATTCCAACCTCTGAGCACTCACCCTGAAAGTTAGCACGAAGATCCTCAACAACTTTTTCGTCAAGACCCTTTGCAA
Organism: Oscillospiraceae bacterium; assembly: GCA_029004655.1. GTDB lineage: Bacteria > Bacillota > Clostridia > Oscillospirales > Acutalibacteraceae > STF2-152. Next base: position 657 of record JAQVYP010000162.1, read on the forward strand.
CGCCTATTTTGTGTTCGTCTGCATAAGAAGAATCATCTTCCTTCAATGCAAATTTAGAAGCAGGAGCTCCACATACAGGACATGCCTCCGGTGGTTGGTCACCTTCATGAACATAACCACAAACTAAGCAAACATACTTTTTCATTATTTTTACCTCCAAGTTAATTTTTAAAATTTATTTAATTGTTCGGCTTTAGTTTTGCACTGTTCATGCAAAGCTTACACCGCCCATAAAATAACAGCTGATGATTATTAACCTCACAATCGAGTATCTTTTGTGCTTTAGAATCAAGCTCCTCAGTGCCTTCAAGAATAAGGTCAATTACTTTGCCGCACTCAGTACAGCAAAAATGATAATGCTTATCGGTAGTTGCATCGAAATGTTCATTTCCATCATCGGTTTTAAAACTGATTATATAACCGAATTTACGAAGCTCCGATAAATTTCTATAAACAGTTCCTAAGCTAATATTGGGAATTTCCAGACGAGCCCTGTCATAAATCCAACTGGCGGTAGGATGAGTTTTAACACTTTGCAGCACTTCCAGAACTGTTTCTCTTTGTCTTGAATATTTTTTCATATTCTTTATTCCTTTAATAATAGTAATCATTACTATTATTATAATACAACAAACCTGCACTTATGTCAATAGATAAAATAATGTTTATTAAAATATTTTGCATTTTATATATTTTTATTTCAAAGACCTTGCTATATTGAAAATAATCAGAAGTTATTATTATTTTTGCAAATACAAAAATTTTTGTTTGCACTATTATCAAGATAGTGTACAATGAAGTAAATATTATATTCTGTATGTTATATTAAATATTGTTGCCAATTGTAAACTACAAAATGGTCAAGACTATTCCCTAACATTTTAGCAGACTTTTGGGGGAACCGCAATATTTAATGTAGTGACAATCTTGACTGTTCCAAAATAACCGTTTCGCAAACAGCTATCAAATTTCATTGATGGAGGATATTACAACATGAAATCAATATCAGAATCAAAATCAATTTTATCCGAAGTTATGCTCCCTAATCAAGCCAATCCAACCGGAATTGTTCATGGTGGAGAAATCATGAAAATTATGGACTCTTGCGGCGGTGTTGCTGCTATGAGACACGCTAAAACCAATGCTGTAACCGTTAGGGTTGATGAGTTGGTGTTTTATAAATCCATTAAAGTTGGGCAACTTGTTATTTGTGAAGCCGAACTGGCTTTTGCGGGTAAAACCTCAATGGAAGTTAAAATTACAGTCAAGGTTGAAGATCTTGTGAGTGAATGCTCTTCTGAAATTGCTTTAACAGCATTTTTTACGTATGTTGCACTCGATAACACTGGAAAACCATGCCCTGTTCCTGAGTTGATAATAGAAACTGAAGAGCAGAAAAAAACTTTTGAACTCCGAAAACAAAAATATTTGGACATAAAAAAATACAGAAAATAATATCTGTTTTCTCACAAGATAGCCTCCAATCTTATTAGTTATATACGAAAAATCACCACGCAGTTATTTAAAACTAACTGCGTGGTATTTTTTTTATAAAACAACTTTCCTATTTTTTTGCACAAAACGCGAAAATAATCGCCTGAATTAATATAA
>JAQVYP010000162.1:2367-4338 GCA_029004655.1 Oscillospiraceae bacterium
AGTTTTGTGTCGGCGGAGAAAAGGAGATTAAATGTTAGAAATCAGACTTCACGGACGAGGCGGGCAAGGAATTGTCGTCGGTTCAGGTATTCTTGGAATGGCATATTTTTATGAGGATAATCAAATTCAATATTTTCCTGAGTTTGGCGTTGAAAGACGCGGTGCACCTGTTCAGGCATTTTTAAGAGTATCCGATTCAAAAATAAAAACGCATTACAGCATAAATGAACCCGACCATGTCATTTTGTTTGATACTACCCTATTGCAAACTGTTGATGTAATAAAGGGATTAAAATCGGGCGGAACTATATTAATAAACAGCAAAAAATCACCCGATGAATTTAACTTTGACAAAAAATTCAAGGTCGCAACAATTGATGCCGACGGAATATCATTGCAAAACAAGCTCGGAAGTGCCGCATCTCCAATAATAAATGCTGCGATTGTCGGTGCTTTTGCAAAAGCAATCGGCAATTTAAAAATCGAATCGGTAATAAAAGCGGTGGCAGAATCAGTTCCCGCAAAAATCGCAGAGAATATTACATCCGCCGAAACTGCCTACGAGAAAGTTATGATTAGGTGAAAAATATGATTAATGATTCATTATATAAATGCGAAAAAACATTGCCTCAAATGCCTGTAACAATGGGAAGCATGGCTGATAATCAAACGTCGGATTTCAGAAATATTGCTCCACAAATTAATTATGATAAATGTATTAGTTGCATGATTTGTTGGAAATTTTGCCCTGATGTAGCAATAGAAATTATTAACGATTCCCCTAAAATAAATTATAAATATTGCAAGGGTTGCGGAATTTGCAGCGTAGAATGTCCTAAAAATGCTATTGAAATGGAGATGGAGGCAAAATGAGAACAGTTTTAACCGGCAATTATGCCGTTTCCTATGGAGTAAAGCTAGTCGATGTTCAGGTTGTTTCCGCATATCCCATTACTCCACAGACCCAAATAGTCGAAAAGCTCTCGGAAATGTGTGCTAAGGGCGAATTAAACGCCAAATATATAAACGTAGAATCCGAGCACTCTGCAATGGCGTCATGTATAGGTGCTGCATCCACGGGTGCCAGAGTTTTCACCGCAACCTCATCTCAAGGCCTGGTATATATGCATGAACTGCTTCATTGGTCATCGCGTGCAAGATTGCCGATTGTAATGGCAAACGTAAACAGAGCACTGGCGCCAGGCTGGAATGTATGGGTTGACCAAAACGATAGTCTTTCGCAGCGAGATACAGGCTGGATGCAAATTTATTGCAAGGATAATCAAGAGGTTTTGGACTCGATTATAATGGCTTATAAAATAAGCGAAAAGGTATCGCTGCCGACAATGGTTAATTTGGACGCCTTTGTTTTGTCGCACACATCGGAAATTGTTGATGTACCCGATATCGAAAAAGTAAGGAAATTTTTGCCTTCACGGAATCCAGAAATGAAGATGGATATAGATGATCCACACACGTTTGGAACATTAACTTCGCCCGAGTATTATAGCGAATTTCAATATAAAATTCAAAAAAGCATGGAGCAAGCCGAAACGGTAATAGCCGAAACCTGCAAGGAGTTCGAGGAGCTTTTTGGCAGAAGCTACGCAATGTTGGAATCCTACAAAATGGACGATGCAACCGAGGTGATAATAACCACTTCAACCATGGCAGAAACCGCTACAATTGCCGTAGATGCTTTACGAGAACAAGGTTCAACCGTTGGTGCACTGCGAATAAGATATCTAAGACCATTCCCAGCAAACGAGCTGTATGCCCGAGTCAAAGGAAAAAACAAAATAATAGTTCTAGATAGAAATATTTCTTTCGGTGCACAAGGAATCTTTTGTCAAGAGGTGCGAGCCGCACTTTATGGCAAAGCTGATATTCCGCAAATTTCGGGTTTTGTTTTGGGGCTTGGTGGCAGAGATGTCAGACCGGAAAATATTATTGATATTTATAATAAAGAAA
>JAQVYP010000163.1 GCA_029004655.1 Oscillospiraceae bacterium
TGCGAGGATTTTGTTTGTGAGACAAGGCGGAGGACGAAGGCGGGCTATCGCCCGCCGAGAACGATAACGCAGTCTCGCAAACAAAAGACCGCGAAGATTGGTTGATTTTTATTTGGAATTAGTATGAGAGGCAAGGTGGGCTTGCCTGAGACGACAATGCAGTCTCATAATCAAAAGACCGCAAAGATTGAGTGGTTTTTAGTTGAAATTAATATTAATCATCATCCAGTTTTAGTACAGCCATAAATGCTTCTTGAGGAACTTCAACAGAGCCCAAGGAACGCATTCTCTTTTTACCCTCTTTTTGCTTTTCCAGAAGTTTTTTCTTGCGGGTAATGTCACCACCATAGCACTTTGCCAAAACATCTTTTCGCACTGCACTTACGGTTTCTCTGGCAATAATTTTTCCGCCGACCGCAACCTGAATCGGAACTTCAAAAAGCTGACGAGGAACAAACTTCTTTAGCTTTTCGGCAATTCGTCTGGCTCTCGCAAATGAATTATCAACATGAACAATAAATGATAACGCATCAACCAAATCACCTGCAAGTAAAACATCCAGCTTTACAAGCTTGGAGCTTTGATATCCGTATAATTCATAATCATAGCTGGCATAGCCGCGTGTGCGCGATTTTAATGCATCAAAGAAATCGTAAATAATTTCACCCATCGGCAATCTATAATGAATATTGACACGGTCTCCCATGTACTGCATATCAATATATTCTCCGCGGCGATCCTGACAAAGCTGCATAATGCTACCAACAAACTCATTTGGGCTGTAAATATGAACATCTGCAACCGGCTCCATAGCACTGACGATGGTCATAGGGTCTGGATAGTTGGTTGGATTGTCAACCTCAATAGTTTGTCCGCTTGTAAGTTCAAACCTGTAAACAACGCTTGGCGCAGTTGTAATCAGGTCAAGATTATACTCACGCTCAAGACGTTCTTGAATAATATCCATGTGCAAAAGCCCCAGAAATCCACATCTGAATCCGAAGCCCAAGGCTCCTGAAGTTTCTGCTTCGAACAGCAATGATGCGTCGTTAAGCTGAAGCTTTTCAAGAGCATCTCTTAAATCGGTATAATGAGCACCATCCGCCGGATAAATACCACAGAAAACCACTGGCTGAACCTGGCGGTATCCATCCAAGGGCTCTGTTGCAGGGTTACTCACAGTTGTTATTGTGTCACCCACCCTTGCATCGGCCACATTTTTGATGGCGGCTGCAATATATCCAACCTCACCTGCGTAAAGAATATCGCACGGGACCATGCTGGTTGCGTGTTTACGCCCCATTTCAACCACTTCAAACTGCGCTCCTGTTGCCATCATTTTTACTGCTTGTCCTGTTTTAATTGATCCGCTTACAACTCGAAAATAAACAACAACGCCCTTGTATTGGTCATAATAAGAATCAAAAATCAGTGCCTTTGTTTTCGCTTCTTTGTCACCCTTAGGACTTGGAAAATCCGAAACAATCCGTTCCAAAACCTCTTCAATATTTATTCCGTTTTTGGCCGAAATAAGCGGCGCAGTATCGGCCGATATTCCAATTACATTTTCAATCTCTGCACGAACACGTTCAGGATCGGCGCTTGGCAAATCAATCTTATTAATAACAGGCAAAATTTCCAAGCCATGGTCGACGGCCAAATAGGTATTGGCAAGCGTTTGTGCTTCGATACCCTGTGAAGCATCAACAATTAAAATAGCACCTTCACATGCCGCAAGCGAGCGTGAAACCTCATAGTTAAAGTCAACGTGTCCGGGGGTGTCAATCAGATTAAGCTCATAAATGAGACCATCTTTGGCAGTATAATAAAGCGTAACCGCGTGTGATTTAATGGTTATTCCACGCTCACGCTCCAAATCCATACTGTCAAGCAGCTGCTCTTCCATATCTCGCAACGCAACCGAATTCGTTTTCTCAAGTAAACGATCTGCCAGCGTTGATTTTCCATGATCTATATGTGCAACAATGCAAAAATTCCTGATTCTTTCAAGTGGAATTGTCACTTTGATTCTCCATTCCTCCGACAAACTAAAGTTTTAAAAGTTTTCCGCGCGTTGTCGGCCGCTTATCTGAATCATTATACCAAACATTATAATGCAGAGCAATATTATTTTTGAATGACGGCTTATAAATGTCAAATGATAGGTGTTTTTAATAAGAGTTTAGGTGCAGTTGGCCATAAATTGCAAAAAGCTAGAGTTGTTTTTATTGTTTTTTTAATCATCGCACTTAATAATATGAACTATATATTCAAAAAGTTTTACTTTGTTAATTAAAAACAAACTATTAATTTTGTGAAAAACTATTGATAAGTTTAACGTTAGCGGATATAATGATAAATAGGAAACTTTAGGCATTTATAGTCATGGAAGGAGCAAAATAATGACAAACAATAAAACTATTCTTACCTGGCTCGAAGAAATGAAAGCTTTACTCAATCCAGATAATGTTGTATGGATTGATGGCAGCGAAGAACAACTTGAACAGCTTCGTGCACAATCTGTAGCTTCGGGTGAACTTACAAAATTAAATGAGGAGCTTTTACCTGATTGTTATCTTCACAGAACAGCAATTAACGACGTTGCCCGTGTTGAGAATCGCACATTCATCTGTTCTAAAAAAGAAGAGAATGCAGGTCCAACCAACAACTGGATGGACCCTCAGCAAGCATATAAAATGCTTTACGATATTGCACGTGGATCATATGCAGGTCGCACAATGTATATCATTCCTTTCTCAATGGGACCGATAGGCTCACCTCTTGCAAAGGCAGGAATTGAAGTTACTGATTCTATTTATGTGGTTCTTAACATGGCCATTATGACAAGAACCGGACAAAAGGTTCTTGACGTTTTGGGAGACAGCAATGATTGGGTACGCGGTTTGCACAGTCGTTGTGATATCGATGAAGAGAAAAGATACATCTGCCAGTTCCCGGAAGACAATACCATTATCTCTGTTAACTCAGGATACGGCGGAAATGTTCTTCTCGGCAAAAAGTGCTTTGCACTTCGTATTGCTTCTTACCAGGGCTGGAATGAAGGCTGGATGGCTGAGCATATGCTTATCCTAGGCATTGAAAATCCACAAGGTGAAGTTAAATATGTTGCAGCTGCATTCCCATCAGCATGCGGAAAGACCAACCTTGCTATGCTTATTCCTCCGGAATACCTTAAAGAGCAAGGATACAAGATTTGGACTGTCGGTGATGATATTGCTTGGATGCGTATAGGCCCTGACGGACGTCTTTGGGCTATCAATCCTGAAAACGGCTTCTTTGGTGTTGCACCGGGAACCAATGAAAAATCCAACTTTAATGCTCTTGCCTCAACAAAGCAGGGAACGATTTTCACAAATGTTGCATACGACAAAGACAACGGCAACGTTTGGTGGGAAAGTCTTGATAAGAATCCTCCTGAGAACGGAATTGACTGGAAGGGAAATCCTTGGAATGGTAAGACTTCCAGCGAGAAGGGTGCTCATCCAAATAGCCGTTTCACCGCCCCTGCAAAGAACTGCCCATGTGTTTCTTCAGAATTCGATAGTACAACAGGTGTCCCGATTTCAGCAATTGTCTTCGGCGGTCGCCGTGCAAAAATTGCTCCTCTTGTATATCAATCAAAGGATTGGGAGAATGGCGTGTTCGTAGGTTCTACAATGGCTTCTGAAACTACTGCTGCCGCTTCAGGCGCAGTTGGCGTTGTTCGCCGTGACCCTATGGCAATGCTCCCATTCTGCGGATACAATATGGGAGACTACTTCCAACATTGGTTGGATATGGGCAAAAAGTTAGGCGACAAAGCTCCTAAGATATTCAACGTCAACTGGTTCCGCCTTGACGATGAAGGCCACTTCATTTGGCCTGGATTCGGTGATAACATGCGTGTCCTTAACTGGATAATTGCTCGGTGCGAAAACAAGGTTGCTGCACAAGAAACCGCAATCGGTTATGTACCTTATTCAAAGGATATTGATCTTACAGACCTTGACTTCAGCATTGATACACTTAACGATATTCTTAAGGTTGATCGTGAGGCTTGGACAAAAGAGGCAGAGGAAATTACTGAGCATTACAAAAAGTTTGGCGATAAGCTTCCAACCGAGTTAAAAACACAGCTGGATAACCTTAAAAAGGGTCTTGCTAAATAAGCGGTTAATTTTAAATGTTTTTAAAATAGCACAACAAAACAGATTGTTTTCTGTTTGTTGTGCTATTTTTTTAAATGTTTATTACAATATTTTATATCAAATTTTTCCAAATGTTATATAGAGTTTTGATGCATTATTATGTTAAAATATACTAA
>JAQVYP010000164.1 GCA_029004655.1 Oscillospiraceae bacterium
TTGCATCTAGAAGCAGCGGTAGGGAAGGAGCTTGTTTATATGCCTAGTTTTAAAAACGGACGTATTACGTCCGATATACAAAGAGAATTGTCATCACTTATACGCGAACTCAAAGATCCCCGCATAAGCCAACTGTTAAGTGTTGTAAAGGTAGATGTTTCAGGCGATCTTTCCTATGCAAAGATATATGTCAGTGCTATTGAGGGAAAAGAAAAAACGGTTGAAAGCGTTATTGGTCTAAAGAGCGCAGCGGGCTATCTGAGAAGAGAACTTGGCTCAAGACTTACAATACGGAAAACGCCGGAACTGCGGTTTGTTGAGGACGATTCTATCATGCAAAGCGCAAAAATCTCCAAAATTCTTGATTCCTTCTCAGACTCTGATAAATAGAAGTTGGTGGAAAATATGTCGGACTCTTGCAAGATAATTTCGCTGGGCGAGGTATGTGATTATCTTAGAAAACATGATAATTATCTGATTTTAACCCATGCTTCACCTGATGGCGATACACTCGGGTCGGGATTTGGACTAATGAGAGTGCTTGAAGATTTAGGCAAAAAAGCAAAGGTATTTTGTCCGGAGGGCATACCTAAAAAATTTGAATATTTAGCCAAAACGCCTAAAGTAGATTTTAAAGAGAAAACCATTGTTGCTGTTGATATTGCCGACCCTAAGCTTTTGGGAATGGCTTGTGAACAATATGCAGACAAGGTGCAACTTTGCATCGATCACCATATTTCAAATACCAAGTACTCAAAATCATTATATCTCGATGCAACTTCTGCCGCGGCTTGTGAAAGCATTTATACAATTGCTGTCGCACTGGGCGTGGAAATCAATCAGGATATAGCAAATGCACTGTATACGGGAATTGCAACAGATACAGGATGTTTCAAGTTTTCGAACACCACAGCTAAAACACATAGCATAACAGCAAAGCTTTTTGAGGCTGGAGTTGATGCTACAGAAATTAATCGTGCAATGTTTGAAACCATAAGCTGCGCAAGGCTGGATATTGAACGTTTGGCGCTTGATACTATTGATTTCCGCTTTAACGGAAAATGTGCGGTAATTTCAATTACGGCAGATATGATTGAAAAAACCAAATGCGAAAAAAGTGATTTAGAAGGAATAACCGCCATTGCACGCACTATTGAGGGTGTTGTCGTTGGAATTACCCTTCGTGAAAATCAAAGAGGCAGGATTAAGGCTTCGGTTCGTACACATGATCCGATTGATGCTTGCGCCATTTGTAATAATCTTGGCGGAGGCGGGCATCCTCGTGCATCTGGTTGTGAAGTTGTGGGAGATGTTGATCATGCAAAGCAGGAAATTTTGAAATATGTTGGACAAGCACTTGAAAACGCAAATCTAATATAGTTCAATAAAAGCCGGAGAAACGGAGGCTGTTAAGGATAAATGAACGGACTTATACTTTTGGATAAACCAGCCGGTATAACTTCATTTGGAGCCGCCGCAGCAATAAAGCGAATTTTCGGCATTAAGCGCGTGGGACACACAGGCACACTTGATCCAATGGCAACAGGTGTTTTGCCTATTCTAATTGGAAAATCAACACGGCTTTGCGGATTAGTGACAGATGCCGACAAAAGATACACAGCAACGGTCAAACTGGGGCTAACCACCGATACGCTTGACATTACAGGAACGGTTTTAACAGAATGTAGGGTTGTCGCAAGCGAGGAGCAGTTTGTCGCGGCTCTTGAAAATTTTAGGGGCGAAATTCTGCAAATTCCTCCAATGTACTCTGCATTGAAAAAAGATGGTGTCCGTCTTTACGATTTGGCACGCCAGGGTATAGAGATTAAAAGAGAAGCCCGTGCAGTAACCATAAAACAGTTAGATTATTGTGGCAAAGAGGGAGAAAACGAGTATAAAATAGAGGTGCTTTGCACCAAGGGAACCTACATACGCACCCTTGCTGATGATATCGGAAGGGATTTGGGATGTGGTGCGGTGCTTACAACTTTAAGGCGCACAATGACGGCAGGTTTTTTTGCCCTGGATTGTGTGACGCTTGAAGAGTTAAAGACCGATCCACAAAAATATTTACTTCCTGCCCAAAATGCTGTTTGGCAACTGAGCGATGTTTCGATTTCTCCGGCACAGGCAAAGAGATTTGTTTGTGGTGGTGAATTAAGCCTTGAAAGGCTGACGCTTCCGCAAAATCCAACCAATACTTTAAAGGTGTTTTCAGAAGAACAGTTTTTGGGACTTGGTGAAATTGATTTTGATCAAAGCTGTTTAAAAATAAAATGTATTGTAATCGATCGGGAATGAAAAGTTATGTGTCAAGATTTAATACTTAAAAATTCAATAGCTCTCGGCACTTTTGACGGTGTTCATTTGGGACATGCCAAGGTGCTTCAAACGGCATTATCTTTCAACTCATATAATCCGATGGTGGCTACATTTGCAGAACCACCGAAACGGAGTATGGGCTTGACTGATGTGCCTCTTTTAATGACAGCCGAGAAAAAGCGCGCCGTGCTGTTTGATATGGGATTTAAAACCCAAGTGTATCTTGAGTTTCAAAAAGTGCGTGATATGGAACCATCAGGATTCATTGATATGCTTATAAAAGATTATAATGCCGCTGTAATTGTATGCGGATTTAACTATCGCTTTGGTAAAAATGGCAGTGGAGACATTGATTTTTTAAAAAACTATTGTGAACGGTTGGGTGTGAAATGTTTAGCTTGTCCGCCGGTGCTTATTGACGGAGAAGTAATATCCTCAACCACAATAAGAAGTCTTATTGAAAATGGAGAGGTTGCAAAAGCTGCAAGGTATTTGGGACGACCCATATCTTTCGAGGCTGTTGTAGTGACAGGAGACAAACGAGGCCGTACAATACAATATCCAACAATTAATCAGTTCTTGCCTGATAATATGGTTATGCCAAAGCTCGGTGTTTATGCATCATATTCATATGTTGATGGCAAAGCTTTTAAATCTGTCACAAATATCGGTGTCAGACCAACATTTTTACTTGATAAGGCAATGTCAGAAACAAACATTATGGGCTTAAAGGATAACCTATATGGTAAAAATATTAAAATCGAGCTCATAGAATTTCTACGTGAAGAGAAAAAATTCAATTCTTTGAATGAATTAAAAAAGCAAATCAACCGCGATTCAAAAATTGCAAAAGAACTTTTGGAGAAATTAGAATAAATAAAAAACAGCAGATTTTTGTCTGCTGTTTTTTGTTGTATTAAGTTTAAAAGATTTAATGTTTACAATAAAAATCATCATGCATTAAAGAAGATGAGCTTTATAATTTGGTGAACAAAACAGATTCATAAAAAGCGTGTGCACAAAACAAAACGCACCTCACAAAAGTGAAGTGCGCGAAATGTCTGTGGCATCAAGCCTGGTGGACGCTAAGGGACTCGAACCCATGACCCTCCGCACGTCAAGCGGAAGCTCTACCAGCTGAGCTAAACGTCCTTGTAAAACTGTAAGGACTATTATATAATAAGATATCATAAAAATCAAGAGTAAAAACTAATTTAGGAGTCATTATGCCAAATAAAACAATAAGAACTGTTTTAACGGAAAATAGAATATCAGAATTTGGCATCTGTGATTTCAATGTTTTTAAAAATCGCTTGCAGGATTGTCGCGCGGCTTCACGTATTCCTACTGGTGCAAAGTCTATAATCGTGGTGCTTTTCCCTTACAAATGCAAGGAGGAAACTCCAAAAAACATTTGTCGTTATGCAACAGTTGCAGATTATCACATTGTTTGTGGTAATATTCTGCAAACTTGCAGTGAAAGTCTGAAAAAAATATTTCGGGACAACAGTTTCGAATGGTTTATTGACAATTCACCAATTAAAGAGGTGGAAGCGGCTGTTCGTGCAGGGCTTGGGGTAAGGGGCAAAAATGGTCTTTTAATTAACCCTACATACGGCTCATTTGTCTTCATTGGGGAAATTGTTACAGATTTAAAACTTGAGTCAACGGGTTTCAGTGGTGTATGCATTGGCTGTAATAGGTGTGAAGAAATGTGTCCAACAGGCAGCATTAAAAGTGGAGATAAAACAAATTGCCTGTCAGCCATAACGCAAAAAAAAGGCGAACTGACGCATTCGGAAGAAACCTTGATAAGAAACAGCGGATGTATCTGGGGCTGCGACATTTGTCAAAATGTTTGTCCGATGAACAGCGGTTCAAAACGGACAGACATCTCAGAATTTTTGGAAAGCTACGTTTACGAATTCAAACATAATGATGATATCGAAAACAGAGCCTTTGC
>JAQVYP010000165.1 GCA_029004655.1 Oscillospiraceae bacterium
GTGCTACTATTTGGATTGTCCATAGTGATGATCCTTTCAGAATTGGTGTATTGTAACTCAATTCTACCATAGGTTCATCGCTATGGATTCTTTTTGCTATTGCAACTTCATTTTACAATCTGCCAAATTTTAAAAAATTTTAAAAAAGGTATTTACAAATGAAAAATTGTATGTTATATTAATCGCATAAACAGCAAAGGCGCTGTAGGTGTAAAAACCTACAGCGCCCTTTTTTTTTATTAATAATGAAGGGATGATCGTAATGAGCAAAACTATAATACCAAAAGGCTATAAATCTCAACTTAATCTGTATGAAACCCAAACCGCTATTGGAAACCTAAAAAGAGCTTTTGAAGTTTCCTCTATGGGTATTAGAGTGGATGAAAAATCCCTTGATGAGCAATTAACAAAAGCAGATTGTGATTACAGGCGTGAGTTGCCGTTCCATAAAATGCTTTTACAGGGAGAATTACCACTTACCGTGGATGGTGGAATAGGTCAGTCCAGACTTGCATGCTGCTTCTAGGCAAGGCGCACATTGGCGAGGTTCAGGTATCTATTTGGGATAATGATACAATCGCCGCTTGTCAACAAGCAGGAATAATACTTTTTTAAGGGATGAATGAAAGATGAAAGATATACCTAATTTATTCGGTAGTATGGTCTTTAATGATAAAGTAATGAGACAACGGCTTCCAAAAGAGATCTATAACTCATTAAAAAGAACGATTGCCGAGCAAAAACACTTAAATCTGGATGTCGCAAACACTGTAGCAAATGCAATGAAGGAATGGGCAACAGAAAAAGGTGCTACTCACTTTACACATTGGTTTCAGCCAATGACAGGAATAACAGCTGAAAAACACGATAGTTTTATTTCTCCTACTTCTGATGATACTATTATTATGGAATTCTCAGGCAAAGAGCTTGTTAGAGGTGAACCAGATGCTTCAAGCTTTCCAAACGGTGGTATTAGATCTACATTTGAAGCCAGGGGTTATACCGCCTGGGATCCTACTTCCTATGCGTTTATTAAGGATGAAACACTTTGTATCCCAACGGCGTTCTGTTCATACAGTGGAGAAGCTCTTGATAAAAAAGCTCCCCTTCTTCGTTCGATGGAGGCTATTAGTAGAGAAGCGATGCGAGTTTTGAAGCTCTTTGGACGTTCTGATATAGAAAGGGTAATAACAACAGTAGGTCCTGAACAAGAATATTTTTTGATAGATAAGCAGCTATTTAACAAACGTCCCGACTTGGTTTATTGCGGCAGAACCTTATTCGGTGCCAGATCTCCAAAAGGTCAAGAACTTGAGGATCATTATTTCGGCTCAATAAAACCAAGGGTATCCGCCTTTATGAAAGAGCTGGATGAAGAACTTTGGAAATTGGGGGTCCATGCCAAAACCGAACATAATGAGGTAGCACCGGCACAGCATGAATTAGCTCCCATATTCACAACAACCAATATTGCAGCTGATCACAATCAGCTTACAATGGAGGTTATGAAAACAATCGCAAACAAACACAATCTTGTTTGCATGCTACACGAAAAGCCCTTTGCAGGAGTAAATGGCAGCGGCAAACACAACAATTGGTCTATTTCAACAAATACAGGTGTAAACTTGTTAGAACCAGGCAAAACTCCATATGAAAATGCACAATTTTTATTATTTCTATCAGCAGTAATAAAAGCCGTTGATGATTATCAGGATTTGCTACGCATTTCGGTCGCTAATGCCGGAAATGACCATAGACTTGGTGCAAATGAAGCACCTCCGGCTATTGTTTCAATGTTTTTAGGTGAGGAACTGACAGCGGTTTTAGAGTCAATTGAAAATGATACCAGTTATAATCAAAAGAGTCAAAGCCAAATGGAAATTGGGGTAACGGTACTTCCGCATTTCACGAAGGATACTACCGACAGAAACAGAACTTCCCCCTTTGCTTTTACCGGAAATAAATTTGAGTTTAGAATGCTGGGGTCTTCTTCTTCCATATCTGATTCTAATATTGTTCTTAATACCATTGTTGCAGAGATTTTATCACAATTTGCAGACAGACTGGAAGCTACCGATAATTTTAAAGATGAATTGGCTTCTCTCATTAAAGAAACAATTCAAAAACACAAAAGAATTCTTTTTAATGGTAATAACTATTCTAATGAATGGGTTACAGAAGCAGCAAATCGTGGACTTTTAAATCTAAAATCAACGGTAGATGCTCTTCCTTACTTTATAGCTGATAAAAATATTAAGTTATTTACAAAGCATAATATCTATTCAGAAAAAGAAATCCATTCAAGGTATGAAGTTATGCTGGAGGGATATGCAAAAATTATTCACATTGAAGCACTTACTTTACTTGATATTGTTAAAAGAGATGTTATTCCTTCGGTTGTGAGTTATCTGAAAGATTTAAGTAAAACTGCATATACTAAAAAATCGCTAAATTCGCACTTAAACTGCGAACTTGAGGAAAAGTTAATTGAAACAATATCAAATCTATCTGCTTGTCTTTATACTAATATAGAAAAGCTAGATAATTCGATACTAGAAGCAAAGAATCAAGGTACCACTCTTGATATTGCAAAATATTACCGTGAAACTGTATTTATCAGCATGCAATCATTGAGAAGCGTAATTGATGAGTTAGAAACTTTAGTAGGTAAAAAGTATTGGGCCTTTCCAACTTACGGTGAACTTCTTTATAGCGTTTATTAAAATTAAATATTATGTACACAAAGGCGTGTATTATGTGGTTGTTAATAGCCACATAATACGCGCCTTTTATATTTTATAGGAGGAATTGATTTTATGAATATCGAAATGGCTATTGATACTTTATGGGTACTTTTTACAGGAGCATTGGTGTTTTTTATGAATCTTGGCTTTGCTGCGGTAGAATCTGGTTTTGCCAGATCAAAAAACACTGTAAACATTTTATCCAAAAACCTTATTGTCTTTGCAGTCTCTTCACTTGGATTTCTTCTCCTGGGCTGGGGTTTAATGTTCGGTGGTAATAATCCCATTATCGGAACAGAAGGACTATTCATATTAGGCGGAAATATTGACGAAAGCACCTATACATTAAGTGCTAATGTTCCGTTTTGGGCTAAATTCTTTTTCCAGCTTGTATTTTGCGGAACTGCAGCGACTATCGTATCGGGAGCAGTGGCAGAAAGAGTGAAGTATTTATCATTCATTGTATTTTCCTTTATTTTATCCCTGTTTATCTACCCAGTTGTCGGTCATTGGATTTGGGGTGGTGGTTGGCTATCGTCTATGGGATTTCAGGATTTTGCTGGCACAACCGTAGTCCACTCGGTAGGTGGTTGGGCAGCTCTCGCAGGCGTTTTAATTCTCGGGCCTCGCTTTGGCAAGTATAGCACAGATGGCAAGATAAAACCAATTCTCGGACACGATATGGCTCTTGCAACGATTGGTTTGTTCGTTCTTTGGTTAGGCTGGTTTGGATTTAATCCAGGGTCAACAATGTCTATGTCTGATCCCAGCGCTGTTTCACATATCTTAATGACTACAAATACCGGTGCAATTGCAGGTGTAATCACTGCTACAGCAGTTTCATGGATTTTCTTGGGAAAACCAGACCTTGGAATGACTATTAACGGCTGCCTTGCGGGATTGGTCTCAGTAACAGGCGGCTGTGCATATTTCTCTGTATTAAGCTCGTTGATTATCGGTGCCATTGCAGGAATTATTGTAGTATTTTCTGTTTTAATATTTGATAAAATAAAAATCGACGATCCGGTAGGTGCTACATCGGTTCACCTTGTTTGCGGTGTATTTGGCACTATGTGCGTTGGCCTGTTTGCCCAGGAGGGGATAACAAGCCTCTCTACAACCAATGGATTATTCTTTGGCGGCGGTTTATCACTGCTAACAAAGCAAATGATTGGAATTTTGTCTGTGGCTGCATTCGTATTTCCTGCATCCCTGCTTATTTGGTATGCTATTAAGAAAACCATTGGCATTAGAGTTACACTGGTAGAAGAAATCGAAGGACTTGATATTGGTGAGCATGGCAATAGTGCATATCCTGAGTTTTTAACACGCAAACCCACATATTCTGCAATTGCTGAACCCGACAGTAATGAAAAATCTCTGACAAAAGTTACAGGAGGTCGTATTAATGAAGCACATTAAAGCAATTATCAAACCTGAAAAACTTAACGAGGTAAAAGATGCCTTAAAAAAAATTGGCTGCAGCGGCATAACAGCAACAGAAATTGAAGGTCATGGTCAACAAGGTGGTATTGTGCAAC
>JAQVYP010000166.1 GCA_029004655.1 Oscillospiraceae bacterium
TGCTCAATTTCTGCCCAAGGAATGTGCTGTGATTTTTTCACCCAGCGATTATCTTCATGCAGGTTCATGCCGATTGGCTGCCCGAATTCTTCTAAGCTGATCTGTCCGTTATCAAATTTATACATGCAGCTTCGCTCCAAAGTGCAAGGCTTTTTGCCTATTTTTATGTTTTTATTTGCACTTATTATACCACAAATGATCCTTTTTGTCAGTATCTATGAGGGTTTGCAAATTGTTCAGTAGACATTAAATAGATGCGGTCAAGATAGACGATTCTATCCCATTCGCTGCGAACATCCGAATCAATCATTCCGTCTTTATTGGTAATTGCCTTGGCAAAATTACACATGTCGCACGCCTCGAAAAAAGTATACTCGTCGTCTATAGAAAGCTCCTCTCCATTGATATATGTACCCCAGAAATGTCCAATTTGGGCAATATCTTCACAGCTTTTATCCCGACCTACAATTTTCCCATTAAAGCTAAAGAAATATTTATCTTCTGGAGCTTGTTCATTATACCACTCATCAAAAGTGTTGCCGTCATACACGACTTCGCATGACCTACATCCCTTCATATCTATCGCGACTGATTCTATTCCAAATTGCATTAACTCTGAAAACAGTTTGGGCATAAATACACCACCAATAATTTTTTAAATCATATTGAAACACTATAGTCACCTAACCTTAGCATTATATGGATAAAGGCAAGATAGCAATTAGTGATTTTTCAAATATAAATATAAAAAATTTTATAAAAATAAGAAGTTGCATCGGCATAATTATTATGAAATCTTTTATGTATTATCCGGTAATGGCGAAAACTATGTAAAAATCGGAGACAATGAAATAATTTTTAAATTATACTAATTCCAATTAAAAAGTGACCAAGATTTGCGAGGATTTTGTTTGTGAGACAAGGCGGAGGACGAAGGCGGGCTATCGCCCGCCGAGAACGACAACGCAGTCTCGCAAACAAAAGGCCGCGAAGATTGGTTGATTTTTATTTGGAATTAGTATTAACTGCAAGAAACTTTATATTTTTGGATACGACAGTAACTCACAAATTTCAAAACGGGAGCGATGATTTTTGCGTTATCAGCTTTTTATTTCAACCTCCGCTCTTAAGTGAAAAATTGTCTGTCTCCAGTTCGATAAATTAAATAATATCTTTCTATGCGCGCAACGTACAATCAGATATAAATTTCCTCTAAATACATTACTATTTGATACAAATTCTATTTTGCTGACTATAATAGATAAAGCTTATAAATATTACATGGAAAAACCTGTCGGATATATTGATTTGATGCATTGTTATGCGACTGAATTATTCCTGTCAACATTATTCAATTCCTTATGTGAGTAAAAAAATCAAACAGGTCTGCGGAGTTTCTTTTGAACAATATATGCAAAGTATCAGCTCCATTGATAATATTATATCACAATTAAGACTATATTTAAAGTCAATATGCTATACCTGATGAAACTGCCGATTTAATCCCTCTATGATATTCGCCGTATATATTATCTTTCTTATTTCGGGTGGATATGCAAAGGAAGTGGAAAGAATATCCAAGTTATCTTCCCATGTTTTCATGCAGGACGGATACGCTTTGCCCCATTTTTCTTTAAATTTCATTAAGGGAACCTCTAAAAACTCATCGTCCGCCATCTTAGTGTGTCTTTTTCCCCCACTCAGCGTCAAAATACTCGCAAATACACAAAGTATTTGCTCCGTTTTTTCCTTGATTGGGGAAAAAATCCCCACCAATCTGTCAGACGCCGAGTATTTAGAGATTCCCTTAAGTTATTCAAGGCTTCTTCTGTTACGGCTTTGTAAACCAATTTCAAATCTGCCATCAATGGCTTTATATCCTTGTATCAGACGTATCGGGTACTGTAACGTATTTGGTGGATGATGCAACGCTGAATCTGAGCTTTTGTATATACAGCTGAAATAGCTTCCTGAAACCCTTTCAGACCGTCTACACAGAACAGGTAAACATCAAGCACACTGCGGCTTTTAGGTCATTCAAAACACTTAACCAAAACTTGCTGCTTTCATGTTCGCCAATCCAAATTCCAACAATATCTTTGCAGCCATCAAGTGTTACATCAAGGATTAAGAGAGTACGGAACAACCTCAGGTGAAATCCGAGAGATTGTAAAGTGGCTAAAAGAGAACAACTGCCAAATGATCGCTATGGAAAGTACCGGCCTGATTGATATATAAAACTTAAAGGGTATTTGGCGTCAGCGGATATGCCGCCAAAATTTTTTTTTTCTAAAAAAATCACAACCTAATGCTATAAAAATGCAACAATAGACTATTGAAGTAATTGCCAAAGCGTTGTATTATTATATTGAAAAGTCAGCAACTTGCTTTTTACTTTTGTGTATTCTATGTTTTTTTTGGTAAAAATCACAATAATTATTAAGGAGATTGCTACAAAAGGCTATTTAGTTGGAAACATATAAAACATGTAATTCAACAGCTTGCTTTTGCGTTTTTATTTATAAAAGGAGGCTCACAATGTGAAAATAAAAACCAATATTTTAAAGAGAAAAACATCGGATATTGCGGTTACAATATTAAGGTATGTCTTCTTTTTATCGCTGAGTTATATTTTGCTTTATCCGCTTTTATATATTGTCGTAAATGCGGTCAAGAGCTATTCAGATGCTTACGATGCTACAGTTACATGGGTACCGAAATCAATATATTTCGGCAACATTATATCAGCGCTTACGGTATTTGATGTTAAAAATACAATGTTACGCACCATTGTCTATGAAATAGGTGCTGCTTTGATACAGTTCTGCTCCTGTGCGATTACGGCTTACGGTCTGGCACGTTTCAAGTTAAAGGGCAAGAGTCTTATGATGGGACTAATGGTTTTAAATATATTGGTGCCTTCAATGATGACTATTATTCCCAGCTATATAAATTACAGCAGTTTAGATTTCTTCGGTATATTGGGGCTTATTTCAAAAATTATAGGTAAGGACATAAGACCGAATGTAATAGGAACACCTATGGTATTCTATTTGCCGTCGCTGTTTGGAGTGGGACTTAAAGGCGGTCTGTTTATTTACATATTTACTCAGTTCTTTAAGGGATTTCCTAAAGAGATTGAAGAAGCCGCCGCCATTGATGGTGCAGGAGCCTGGAAAGCCTTTTTAAGAATCGTTATTCCTTCATCCCGCTCCGCTATAATCACGGTTTTGCTGTTCTCGGTTATCTGGCATTGGAACGATTTGTACTTAGCTCAGATGTATCTTAATGAATATACATTTGCTACGGCTATTAATAATTTTGGTGCTCAAACAATAGCGGCAAAGCTTGGTATGGATTTACAGACAAGTAATGCGATGCTCGTGCCAATACTACTTTCGGGCTGTTTGGTGTTTATACTTCCACTTTTGATTTTTTACATAGTAATACAGCGTAAATTCATGGCAAGTATTGCAACAAGCGGTATTGTAGGTTAATTTTGTTGAATTTTAATAAGTTGTATAAATTTTAAAATTGAAAGGAAAATTATTATGAAACAAGCATTAAAAACCATACTTTCACTTATGTTGGCTTTAGTTATGGCGTTCTCTGCAGTAGCCTGCGGTGACAAATCTAACAAAACCGGCAATACTGTTAATGATGACTTCTTTACCGATTCCAATACCCAAATGGAAGTGGAATCAGACAGTACGACTGCAAATGATTCGTCAAAAGATGAGGATTCTAATGCAGAAGGAACCGGTAATTCTGTCGGCGGGAAAAGCTGGAACGAGGTTTTAGCTTCAATGCCTAAAAATCTCAGAGGCTCAACCATTAAAATAGCTAACTGGAACCCTGTTTCTGAATATACAGGCGCTTCTACGGCTATTAAGAAATTTGAAAAGGCTACCGGAATTACTGTTGAGTGGGTTACAATAGATTACGGTGTATATACCACACGTCTTGCAACAATGGTAGCATCTGATACTGCCCCTGACGTTGCAAGAACAAGAACTCCCAATCCTGCCTGGATGCAGTCCTTCCAGTCTATTGATGCTGCAAACTATGATTTCAGCGACGAGGCTTGGAATCAAATCTTGATGAAGGACTATACCGTTAACGGCGTTACATACGCAACCAGCCTAAAAAACACCCATATCGGTTCTGTGGATATGATGTTCTACAACAAGGACATTATAAGTAAATACAATTACGAGGACCCCTACAAGCTCTGGAAAAACGGCAAATGGACTATGAACAAGTTCATAAGTATG
>JAQVYP010000167.1 GCA_029004655.1 Oscillospiraceae bacterium
CCGCGTGAACCTTTGAAAACGGAACGACTAGAACCACTTTGTCTGTTTTAACTGTGACTTTTCCATCGCTACTAGAGCAATAAACAAAACTCTGTTCCTTGTTTACAAGCTGAATTATTTCACCTTCCCTCATTGGGTTCCAAGGCCACGCTTTTGCAACATCTTCCTTTGCTTTTTTGCAGATGTCTTCGTCTGTAAGTTTATACAACTCACTTGCAACCATCTGCTCTTTAGCCAACAAAACAAAAAATAGCACAAACAATAATCTCATTTGCAAACCCCTCATTTTGACTACAAATAGCCGCCTTATCAACCGGTCTTGCGTTTACAAAGGGCGCTTTGACAGCTTACAGCACACTCCCACGAAGCCACCGGACAGCAACGGAGTCGGCCTCAGCCTTGCCGCCGTCAATAAGATTTTTAGCAATGTCTTCCTCGCACAACCACGGCGTGCTATCGGCTTTTATTTGCGCAAATTGTCACAAGTCATTTGCGCTTCTCACGAATTATGCCCTTTATATGGCCTCTGAAAGGGTCGTTCTTTGGCCATTTGTGAACAATATACGTCTTCCCCGACTCAAAGACATATTCGCCACGTTCACAATCCTTCTGTATTGTAAAGGGACAATTCAACTTCGGGATATAGAACATTTCTATCTCGCCGGAATAATTCTCCGAACGACGCTCTTCCAAAGAAGAGCAAACGACAATTTCGTCTTTGCCAAAAGCATAGCGAGTAGTGTGCTTATTCATTTTATGAGCCTTTCCATTGCGTTCACAAAAACCATCCAATAACACTACAAACCATTATCTACATGCTTACACTATAACCCGACATTCACGACTTGCAAGTGAAAAACTTCATTTTTAATCGGACAACAGCCATTTAATCAAAGGAGAGTCTTTTGTTTCTAGACCGTGGGAAACAAAGTTATCCGCCAAACTAGAGGCGCTATCCCACACTCTTTCGCCATCCAAAATGGAACCGTCCAAAAATTTCTGTTTCCCCTCAAACTCGTCAATCGGCAATTTCATTAATTCCGAAAGAGACTGCGCCGCCTGAATAACCGCCTCTTTCGCACCAATTTTATCGCCTGCGGCTTGGAATGCCGCTGGGTCAATCTGAGCATGACAGGCAAACGGCAACAAAATTGACGACCGCCATTCAGAAAACGGCCTTGAAAGCGCAAACGCCTCATCGATAATTTTAGTTATTTCGACAACATGCTGTTTCACAAAATCTTTATCGGGAGCTTCCATAACTACAATCCTTTCACTAAAACTATTACACGACTACAAACAACCGTTACAATAGCGCGGCAAAAAGAAAATGCAAACATATCAATCAAATATTGTCTGACGTTTAACCATTATCAACATTATGCGACGTTAAAACAAGACGGGTCAATCAACGGCGTGGCCCTCGGTCTGATCCCGGAAATCGAAGAAGTCGAATACAGCGACGAGCTTGTTGAAGGCATGCAGGATGATGTTACGGTCGAGCAGATTGCAGACAGCTCAAACGAGTCTGAGGTTGTTGAGTTTGAGGATTGATCACACGATTGGTGATTTATTTCTCCGTGCTGTGTCCGTTGGACTTACTTTCAGAACAATGTTAAATCGCGGTTACAGAACGGACTAAACCAAATCCGCTCCTTAAAACGGTTTTCTTCGCCACGAGTCTTTCCGTCTCCTACATGTGCATAACCGCCCTGTGCTTTCCACGCATGAACTGTCCAGCCCATATCTTCAAGATCGTTATGCTCGCCGTCGTAACCGCACAATGCAATTTTATACAGGCGATTGCCTCCGTTATCCTTACACCAGTTGAGCACGTCTTTCGCCACAGTCGGATCATCGTTATCGTAAAGGTCTTTAACACGGCCTTGTTCCGGTGCATACGGAGGGTCTAAAAACACCGCACAATCGCCATCGGCGGTACGCCAATTCCCTCCCATCACTCGCGTCCAATCGCCACA
Source organism: Oscillospiraceae bacterium (assembly GCA_029004655.1). GTDB lineage: Bacteria > Bacillota > Clostridia > Oscillospirales > Acutalibacteraceae > STF2-152. Next base: position 1,980 of record JAQVYP010000167.1, read on the forward strand.
AACAACTTTTACGCCTGACAGCCTCTTTTGTAACCTCTTAAAATGTTCACAAAGGTTTTTAATCGCAACAACCCCTTTCTCGCCAATGATGTCTGGTCTTTGATTAGGACTGTGAAAAGTTTCACCAATCCCAACCGATTGTGCCCATGCCCAATAACCGGCAATTTTCACATCACAGTATTCCGGGTCTGCAATAAGCTTTTCACGCATTGCGTCATATTCTTTAAGCACATAGCGTTTCCGCGCCATTAGATCAATATGATTAACAGGCCAGTCAGCAACATCAGCGACACCGTCCGGATCGTATTTCATTGCCCGCCAAAAGTTTGCAACATTGCCATCATAATCATTGATTATCTCTTTGTTGAACGGCGGTTCACATGGACGTGCTAGAAGCATGGCAGCAGAACCACAAAATGGTTCTACATACATTTTAGGATTGCCAAAGTGCCGCCAAACTACATCGGCAACCGAAGCCTTTCCACCAAAATACGGAAAAGGAGCTTTCAATTTCACTGCTCCACCTCCTGCTGATAGCTACTGCATAATCCAACTACTTTCAACCTGCACGGATTAACCATCGTGTCGTCATGCGTATTGTTCGCACAGCTGCTACAATCTGCAATAGGCCGCGAAAGATTATTTGCGGAAAGTATCATCTCGACCGCCCTGCCGACAAGTTTTGGTTCTAATCCGTTGTCGTCTAAACAACGGAAATCACGACCGCTTCGCCAGTCCTGATACCGGCGCAGTATTAAATAGGCTTCTTTTAGTGACATTTCATCACCTCATCGAACTTCGTGCACTCGCCAACTACACGGAGCTTGCAGCCAATCGCACCTGGATTGCTGACCATAGCGTCGCCGTCCATCATAAAATAACCTTTCACATCTTAAATATATTTTTCATTAAAGATTACAGTTTCTTTTTTAATTATTTCTTAAAATCACAACCCGGATGAAAGATCGTGTAATAATTCGTCGAAATCAGCGAACTTTTTAGATGTATAAAGCACGCTATTACCGTCAAATTCCTTATAATTCCAATAAAAATTATCGTCAATATCAATAATAAATATCCTGCCATCTAATGATTCCACTTGCAGATAAAAATCACCTGATTTTTTTATTCTTGTAGCAGTAACTCCGTATTTTTTTAGCTTCTGTTCTACTTTTTGCGGAGCATCTAACAAAAAGCTCATATAAGAGCCAGTGCGGCTCGGATAATCTAAAATAATAGCAACGGCTTCTTTTATGTCTTTAAAATGATGTAAACCTTCCGATGTCCATATAACATTTCCATGCTTACCTATAAAACCATGAATAGTTATTGAAGAGCCAAACGACGTAAACGGGGTATCTATTGTAATCCATACGGACTCTTTACCATTATTATCCGTTTCCACCTCAAAATCCACAGTGCAATTCTTCTTTCTAAAAACGTTTTTAACATACGCAATTTGCGGTGAAAAATCTTTAGCGGATATTACTACCCTGTTAGTACAAATAGCCCGTGCCACTCTATTTAACTCACTTGCAATTCTCTTGTTCATTTTTCGTCTCCCCCTTGTTTTTTATTTAATTAATTCTCCTACAAAAAACACATTGCCGAACTCGGAAATATTCTATTATACAAGCGTATTGCATATTTCTTAAAATAGTCAATAACTGTATGCGGATATATGGAGGATGACTAATGCTAATTTTATTTCTTAACAATAACCAACAGATACGTTTGTAGCATTCAGAACTATCTCCAACCACCTATTTACGCTATCTTTCTTATTTGCGTCGCCATATGCCATCGCCGCAAGCACCCGCGATATACACGCAAGTCGTTCTTCCAAAGGACAACGGACAGCTAACTCATGCAAGTCCAACGCGATATTGACTAGCCTGTCCCAAAAACCACATGACCGCAAATCATCTATATGATAAAAGCCGCCAACCGTAGGCTCAACATATTTCCACTCGTTGCCAGTCATTTTTTTATACATCGCATTGAACTCGGCGACAAACAACTTTTTTATTCGCGGCAAAAATATATTCATAAAATCATATTGAGTAAAAATAAAAAACGGAAAATCAAACCCCTTAACCGTCTTGACATTCGCCTCAAACCAGCCTAACACAACATCACGATAATTTTCACCTATATATACCGCCACATATTCACTAGGATAATTATTCGTGTCGTACATGCCAATATCCGCCACTTCCATCGGCTCATAAAATGGCCAATATCCGCCCTCCATGTGCCGAGCGTCCCTATCCAT
>JAQVYP010000168.1 GCA_029004655.1 Oscillospiraceae bacterium
AACAAATAAAATATGTTAGCATACAAATAAGTAAAAAATTAACTTTTGAATTTCTAATTGTTAATCAAACTAATTAACTTGCAAAAATTAATATATTATAAAACCTAAAATTGGAGAAGAGTTCAAAACAGTAGGAGGAAATATACATGAAATTATTAGTTCCTGTTGATGGTTCTGATGCATCCTTAAATGTTGTGAAAAAAGCCATAGAAATAGCAAAGAATTATGATTTTTAATTAAACTTGTTAATGTTGTTAGTTCTGATGTTTCAAGAAAGTGAACAAATGTTAGATTTAATAATTAAGCAATCTGATTTTGGCAATGTTAAAGTTGAAAGAGAAGTATTGCTTGGAGAACCTCATGCCGAGATTTTAGAAATATCTGAAAAAGAGAATTTTGATTTAATTGTGATGGGTAACAGAGGCTTTTCTAATATAAAACGTTTCTTTGTAGGTTCTGTTACTCAAAGAATAATTTCAGAAGCAAAGTGTCCGGTATTAGTAATTCATTCGGATTTAGATGAATGATTTTTTGCTTTAATTAAACTGTTTTAGTTCAATTGCCACAGTAATAATTTATGCTACAACTGATTGACAAAATCAACAAATTACATTACAAACCCGCCTTGCTTGTTCGAGTTTGGCGGTGTTTTTATTCGAATTGTTAAGTCTTTCAAAAAGGTTAGTGCTATTTTCAAACTAACAATTTTAAAGTTTCTTCCTAAATTGTGTCGGAGTTTGGCCAACCAGGTCCGTAAAAGTTTTTGAAAAATAATTTTGATCCGAAAATCCACAACTGCTGGATATATCCTTAATTGAATCGTTACTGTATGTAAGCAAATCTTTGGCATGTTTTATTCTTACGTCATTAATATAAGTATTTATTGTAATACCGTATTGTCTTTTAAAATTGTTCATAAGTGTTGATTTGCTGCATCTGAAATGGTCGCACATATTGTATAACGATAATTTCTTGGAGTAATTTTGATTTATGTGCTTTTTAACTAGCTGGGCTAAATCATGAGTATAAGGATTTAATCTGTTTGATTGAGTAATGTATTCAGCAATAATGGTCATTATACTTATATAAGAGTTAATCATATTTTTATCAATAATATGTATCTGCTCGATTGCTTCAAGAACTTCTTTAGAAGAAGAATTTTGAATTGAGTTGCGCCTTACAATGTCTTTGCTGCTATCTTCGTTATCTATTATTTGTCCCATCATCAGATAACCGGAAAGGACACCAAAATGATAAATCGGAGCTATTGCTTCATATAAACCAAACTTGCATTTGTATAAATATACGTCCCCTGACTCTTTGACATTTTTAAAAGCCGCGATATCGTTTTCAATACAGGTTTTTCTGGATTTTGAATTTTCCTGTAATTTAGAGCAAAACGGAGAAAGCCTTTCGGGATAAGCAAAAATCTCTTGAAAATCAAGGTTATGTATTGAAATTCTGAACCCGGAGATTTTGTGGTATTCTTTTAGTATAGAAATAATTTCAATATTCTGTTTCATATAGATTTCCTTAAAAATATTATAAATTGTGATATATTACTAAACATTATACTATTTTTTATAGAAAAATCAACCTATTTAAATTAATATTAATGTGATGAATACTCATTAAAAATAAAAGAGGAATAAAGTATGAATAAATCAGAGCTTGTCGTTATGGCAGCGGGTATGGGTAGTCGCTTTGGCGGACTCAAGCAAATTACACCGGTCGGTCCAAATGGCGAAATTATTGTTGATTATTCTATAAATGATGCAGTTAAAGCAGGGTTTTCAAAAAGTATTTTTATCATCAAGAAAGAAATTGAAAAAGATTTTCGCGAAGCAGTTGGCAAAAGAATAGAAAAAATAATGGATGTTGATTACGCTTTTCAGGAAATAGATAAAGTTCCGGGCAACTTTCAAATTCCGCAAGATAGAACTAAGCCATGGGGAACTGCACATGCAATTTTGTGTGCCAAAGATGTAGTTTGTGCGCCTTTTGCAGTGATAAATGCAGATGATTTTTATGGTCAAAGCTCATTTAAAATTATAAATGATTTTATTACTAATCAAAATGAAATGTGTATGGTCGGATATAGGCTGGGTAACACATTGACAGATAACGGCAGTGTCAGCAGAGGCGTATGCGATGTTGAAAACGGATACTTAAAAAGCGTAACTGAGCATACTTCACTGGATAAAAACACATCGATTTCACTTGACACAACCGTTTCAATGAATATGTGGGGATTTAATTTGTCAATTTTTGATGAAATAGAAGCTGAATTTACACCCTTTCTCAAATCAATGGCTAATCCGTTAAAAAGCGAATTTTTCTTACCTAGCGTAGTCGATAAAATGATTAAAGAAAAAGGTGCTAATGTCAGGGTACTCAACACAGAGGAAAAATGGTATGGTGTTACTTATAAACAGGATGTTGAACCTGTTCAAGCTGCAATACTCTCATTCATAAAACAAGGAATATACAAAGGTTAAGATATTGATTATTATCGAAGGTGGCAGAAGATGAATCATTATATAGGAATTGATTTGGGCGGTACAAATATTGCTGCCGGATTAGTCAGTGGCGAAAATAAAATCATAAGCAAAAAAAGTGTACTGACAAGGGCACCCCGTCCGGCAGAACAAATTTGTAATGACATTGTGCTTTTGTGCAAAGCATTGGTTGATGAAGCAAAAATATCAATGTTGGATATTCAGTGGATTGGTGTTGCAAGCCCGGGAATTATAAGTAATAGAGTTATTAAATTTGCAAATAATTTGCAATTTAACGATGTACCGTTTGCAGATATTCTTGAAAAGAAATTGAATAAAAGGGTATTCTTACAGAATGACGCAAATGCTGCAGCTTATGGTGAACTGATAGCCGGAGCCGGAGTAGGGCATGATTCTTTAGTTGCTATAACCCTTGGAACCGGAATTGGTGGCGGCATTGTAATAAACCGGAAAATTTATGATGGTTTTAACGGCGCAGGTGCTGAAATAGGGCATATGGTTATTTATGCTGACGGAAAACAATGCTCTTGCGGAAAAAACGGATGCTTTGAAATATATTGCTCGGCAAGCGCTATTATTGCACAAACCAAAGAGGCTATGGAATATAATCATAATAGTGTTATGTGGGAATTATGTGACGGTAATTTGGAGAATGCTACCGGTAAAACTGCTTTTGACGGTATGAGGCGTTTTGACGAATCTTCAACCGCGGTGGTAAATAAATTTATTGAAAATTTAAGCATCGGTGTTTTAAATGTGATAACTATTTTCCAGCCTGAAATCGTCTGCATTGGTGGTGGGCTCTCTAAAGAAGGAGACACTATTATTAAACCTTTAACCAAATTAGTAAACGATAAAAGTCTAACAAAATCTTTAGATAAAAACACACAAATTGTAACAGCAAAACTTTATAATGATGCCGGAATAATTGGCGCCGCTATGCTTGGAGCGCAATTATAAAAGGAGAAATGCAAAATGACAAGAGAAGAATATTGCAGTAATTTGCCAGAAGTAATTTCTAAATTTAACTTTCAGGGCAAATACGTATGCTATAAATCTTACGGAAGCGGACATATAAACGATACATTCATTGTCGTTTTCAAAAAAGATGACGCAAGTGATATCAGGTATATTCTTCAACGAATAAACATGAATGTATTTAAAAAACCTGAGGATGTCATGGACAATATTGTTAGAGTTACCTCTTTCTTGCGTTCGAAAATTACAAATAACGGTGGAGATAGTGAGCGGGGAACATTGAATCTTGTTATGACAAAGGATAACAAGCCATTCTACGTAGATTCGCTTGGCTCTTATTGGAGAGCCTATGATTTTATTGAAAGTTCGTTATGTCTTCAAAGCGCTGAAAGTGAAAGTGATTTTTATCAGAGTGCCGTTGCTTTCGGTAATTTTCAAAAGATGCTTAACGAATTTCCGGCTGAAACTCTCCACGAAACTATTCCCGATTTTCACAATACTCCTGACAGATTTAATAAGCTTATTAAGGCGGTAAATAAAGATAAGCTTGGACGGGCTGACTCGGTTAAAATTGAAATTGAGTTTATTGAACAGCGCAAGGAATTTACAAGCGTTTTGTTTGATAATTATAAACGTGGGGATTTACCACTTCGCGTTACGCATAATGATACAAAATTAAATAATGTAATGCTTGACAGCAAAACCCGAAGCGCATTATGTGTTATTGACTTGGATACAA
>JAQVYP010000169.1 GCA_029004655.1 Oscillospiraceae bacterium
CCTTTATACGGTGGCAAAGGACGTAAAATTACAGGGTGACTTCAACACCGATTCCGTTGAAAGCTATCGTTTGATTGGCTATGAAAATCGTATGTTAAGCAATTCGGATTTTGAAAATGATTCGGTTGATGCCGGTGATTTGGGAGCTGGGCAGACGGTTACCGCTGTGTATGAAATCATCCTCAAAGAGGATGCGGGAAATGGCCTATTTAATGTCGATGTCCGTTATAAAAAACCTAATTCCGATGTGTCGGAATTATACGAGCATACCGCTAATATAAGCGAAAAACTCTCGGGCGATTACTACTTTGTGTCGGCGGTTACCGAGGCCTGCCTTGCCATTAATGATTCTCAGTATAAGGGTAGCGCCACACTGGAACACGCTTACGAAATAGCAAAGGAATATGGAAGCACTTCATCAGATAAATACAGACTTGGGTTTATTGAAATATTACGAAAATTAATTAACAAATAGATAACTCGAGGGCATCAATTCCCAATTTAAGTTTCATGTGTTATTTGAGCAATATCAGCAATAAGAATTATCATTATTTAAAAGCAGCAGCCTCACAAACAGAGTCTGCTGCTTTTAATTTGCCTATTAAAGTATTAGAAATCATTAGTGTTGTTGTGAATCATTTACTTGTCAAGTCAATTTCAAATTATTTCAATTATAGTTGTGTATGTTATTGTTGCATTTATGCAAATAAAATGTTAGAATATACCACAGATGGAACTATAATAAGATTTTATTAAACTTTTTGACACATATTAAACTTGGGAGCTTGCTCTTTGTTTTGTAAACCTATATAATATAAGTCATACTAATTCCAAATAAAAATCAACCAATCTTCGCGGTCTTTTGTTTGCGAGACTGCGTTATCGTTCTCGGCGGGCGATAGCCCGCCTTCGTCCTCCGCCTTGTCTCACAAACAAAATCCTCGCAAATCTTGGTCACTTTTTAATTGGAATTAGTATCACTTGTAATTTTTTTTGCAAAAAGCGACTAAGAGGTAAGAACAAATTGCCATGAAATTGATTAATATATAGATGAAGTGAGTGCATGAAAATAGTGTATGATTATTTAATTGTAGGAAGCGGTTTGTTCGGCGCAATTTTTGCCAATGAAGCCTCTAAACGTAATAAAAGCTGCTTGATTTTAGAAAAACGTTCAAACATTGGCGGTAATGTTTATACCCAGCAAAAAGATGGGATTAATATTCATGCTTATGGTGCGCATATTTTTCACACCTCGAATGAAACTGTGTGGAACTATGTCAATCAGTTTGCTCGTTTTAATAATTATGTAAATTCGCCGGTTGCTAATTATCATGGTGAACTGTACAACCTGCCGTTTAATATGAACACATTCTATCAGATGTGGAGAGTAATTACGCCCGACCAAGCTCGGCAGACAATTGAAAAGCAAAAGAAGCCATTGTTAGGTGAACCGGCAAATCTTGAAGAACAGGCGCAATCTTTGATTGGAAACGATATTTATCAGAAGCTTATCAAAGGTTATACCGAAAAACAGTGGGGGCGCGACTGCACACAGTTGCCGGCGTCGATTATACGCCGCTTGCCAGTTCGCTATACTTATGACAATAACTATTTCAACGACCCGTATCAAGGAATTCCGATGGGCGGATATACAAAAATGATTGAACAGATGTTGGATGGCTGCGACGTGAAACTCAACACCGATTTCAATACGGATCGGGAGGGTTTCAGCAAACTTGCGCACAAAATCATATATACCGGTCAGCTTGATGCTTATTTTGATTATTGCTATGGGCCACTGGAATATCGAAGCCTTCGCTTTGAAACAGAAAAGCTGGATATAGAGAATTATCAGGGTGTAGCTGTGATGAACTACACCGATAGTGAAACGCCCTATACCCGCATCATAGAGCACAAGCATTTCGAGTTTGGAAAACAACCGAATACATACATAACAAGAGAGTATCCGTTAGAATGGTCACTTGGTATTGAGCCATATTATCCTATAAATGATGAAAAGAATCAGGAGCTGTTTCAGCGGTATCATCTATTGGCCGAAGAGCAAAATAAAACGATTTTTGGCGGCAGATTGCCCGAATATCGTTATTATGATATGGACAAAACGGTCGAATTAGCTTTAGAAGTGGTTAGACAAGAATTGGGGGAAGGAGTAAATTATGGACACTAAGCTCAAAGTAAGCATCATTATGCCTGTTTATGGCGTTGAGGATTACGTTGGTAAAGCAATTGAAAGCATTCAAGCACAAACCTTGACTGATTTTGAATTCTTAATTGTAGATGACGGGACGAAGGACAATAGTGGTGTTATTTGTGATACATATGCAGCAAAAGATAGTCGCCTCCACGTTATCCACAAAGAAAATGGTGGTGCACCCAGCGCACGCAATGTTGCAATTGATATGGTGCAGGGTAAATATATCTATTTTATGGATTCTGATGATTGGGTAGAACCAACAATGTTGGAGGATATGGTGGCGCAGGCTGAATCCACACAGGCTCAGTTAGTAATATCCGGATATTATATTGATACATATTGTGAGAACGAGCGAAAATTTGTACAAGTGCAAACATGGAAAGACCATATTTTTCCTTCCCAGCAGGAATTTCGAGAAAACGCCCATCTGCTATTTGATAATAATTTGCTTTATACACCGTGGAATAAACTTTATTTAGCTGATTATATTCGAGACAATTCTTTATATTTTCCCATTACATTTTGGGACGATTTCCCTTTTAATCTTAGCGTTATACGTGATATCGAACGCGTTGTTGTAACCTCTGAAAAATACTATCATTTTATTCGACAACGCTCAGAGTCTGAAACGGCTAAATATCGAGCCGATATGTACTCAAAGCGTGAGGAAGAGCACAGCTGGATGGTGGATTTGTATCGTCATTGGAATCTGGATACTCCTGCTGCCAAGGAATTCGTTGCACGGCGTTATGTTGAGCGTATTATTGGCTGTGTGGAAAATGTAACCAACAAGAATTGCACTTTGGATAAAAAGGAAAAAAAGCGTCAGATTAAAACAATTATTACTGATGAAAAATTGTCAGAGGCGATAAGGTTAGCTAAGCCTCGTTCCTGCTATATGAAATGCCTTCTTTTGCCGGTAAAATGGTGCAACATAACTCTCACATATTGGGAAGGGAAGATAATTTCCACAGTAAAATCCAAAAGCACCTATACCTTCGCCAAGCTTAAGGCCGGGAGGTAAGTCGGTAGCATGGAACGAAACTGCATATTTAGTATTATTATGCCAATTTACAACGTGGAATCTTATCTTCGATATGCGGTGTCGAGCGTTTTGGCACAAACTTATTCACATTTCGAGCTGGTTCTGGTGGACGATTGCTCGCCGGACGACAGTCCGGCTATTTGTGATGAGTTGGCGGCCTAAGATTCACGCATAAAGGTGAGATACATAAGCCTAAAAATGAAGGGGTCAGCATGGCACGTAACAGTGGCATGGATGTTGCAACTGGAGACTATTTATACTTTATGGATCCTGACGATACGATTGATTGTACATTGTTTGAACAAGTTATAGAATCTTTAAAAAACAATCCAGCTCAAATCGTCTTGTTCGGTATGGTAGAAGAATATTTTTCTAAAACCGGCGAATTAAAGAAAACATTCTGCTTATGCCATTCGGCTAAGGTTTTTCGTGATCGTGAGGAACTCCGCAAAGAAATTATATATCTTGAAAAAGATACGATGTATGGATATCCTTGGAATAAATTTTTTGATTTCCAGTATATTAAAGAAAAAAATCTCCGCTTTAAAGCGGTTACTCTTATCGAAGATATTATGTTTAATGTAGAATGCTTTATGCAGGCTGAAACATTGAATATCCTAGGCACTACACCCTATCATTACAAGAAACGCAACACAGCAAGCTTAACGTCACGTTTTGTGGCAGACTATTTTGACCTTCATAAGCAACGGCTACAAATGATAAAGGATCAATATGTGGCATGGGGGTTATATACAAATAAAGTAAGAAACATACTTGGTAATATTTATTGCCGGTATATTTTTTCTGCTCTGCAAAGAAACTGCGATCCACGTTCCGATATGCGTCACAAAGACCGTAAGCAATG
>JAQVYP010000170.1 GCA_029004655.1 Oscillospiraceae bacterium
CCAATATTCTGATGCAAGCGTGGTTTTTCCTGATGAAAAACTAGACATTTTGCTTGTCGGAATTGGTTGTGCGATTGCGGCAGCTTGTGTTATTGCAGCATTTATGAAATATTGCAAAAAGGATATTACGGTTTAATTCAAAACTACATAAAAATAAAAGGTCAAGACTTTTGATATCAAGTCTTGACCTTTTTGCATTTTATAAAAACTAATACTAATCTCAATTAAAAATGGAGATTAGATTTGCGAAGATAGTTTTTGTCCCGCAAGGCGGAGGAGGACAGCGGGCTGGCGCCCGCCGACGACGACAACGCGGCGGGACGAAAACTAGACCGTAAAGATATCTACGTTTTTATTTGAGATTAGTATAAAAGACTATTAAGTTTATTAAGCAATTCTTAAGTAAAGGATAACTGATACTAATTCCAATTAAAAAGTGACCAAGATTTGCGAGGATTTTGTTTGTGAGACAAGGCGGAGGACGAAGGCGGGCTATCGCCCGCCGAGAACGACAACGCAGTCTCGCAAACAAAAGACCGCGAAGATTGGTTGATTTTTATTTGGAATTAGTATGATGTAGGGCGGGCGACAAAGTCCCACCCTACGATTCAATGTATTTTGCCATGCACTTTGCTCGGAGGAGCTAAACTAATAGTCATATAAAACTATTTATTAAACTTAAACTTCCAAAGCTGTTGTCCACGCAGAACTGCTTTTTGCACTTATTGGGCAGAGGCTGATTTTCCAGTGAAAGTCCGGTTTGTTTAGACGATATTTTTTTGCAAGCTCAGGTCCGCAGGAGTTTGAACCGACGCCGCTTTGCATGTAGTCGAAGCAAACAACGTTTTTGTCCGAAGCGCCAAGCTCAAAATTGTGCTTTGCATTCTCCAGCTCTGAGCTTAAATAGGGCAGAGCAGAAAAATCAAATTTGTCCTCTGTATTGAAAATCAATATTCCATTTTTGCTGCTGTTGCGAATCGATGCCCACATGGTAGCGTGATGATTGCCACATTCCTGTGGAACAATGTAATCCGTCATCTGTGCGGAAACCTTGCCGGAATATTTTCCAACTCGACAGGCATTTTTGCGATCGATATAACTGTCGCCTCCACCAAGCCCGAAGTATTCGATGCTTTCGTATTCCTTTTCCATGCAGAATTCTATTCCGAATCGTGGCAAATACGGCATTTCTTTGGCGGTACGATTCTCCTGATCTTGCTCTTGGCAACCCTCAAATTTAAGACCTTTTCCGGTATTCATATCGCAGTTAAGCTCAATTTTGCCATCCGCAAAAATCGTCCATTCGGCTGTTCCGACTAAATGCGGATACACAGTGGGGGCAGACATACAAAATTGTGTTACAATGCTTACCAAAGAATCTCCGTATACCACTTGTGTTGAATATACATAAGACTTGGATTCGTCGAGGCAAAGCTGTTTCCATTTGCCTTTAACATTTCTGTCATTATCGATAGGAGCTCGCCACAGATTGAATCTCATCGGTGTTTTCAAAAGCTGATTTTTTTCGTGTTCAAGCTGGCAGAAGGTTCCGCTTTGCTTATCAAAGGTATAGTTAAAATTATCTCCGATAACTTCAATAAATCTGGAACCGTCAACGGTGGACACAGTCCCGATATCAAACCTGTCAGAAACTGAAGGGGAAACAGGCAACGGGAATTGGCAGAACGCAAGTTCTTCACCGTCAGCAATATAATCATTACCCATGCTTGTGAAGGTTATGTTCAAATAGCAATATCCGTCTGTCGGCATGATATAATCCAAAGTGATTGTTTGAGAGCGAGACGGAGGAACAGCAAGAGCACCCAAAATGCCGTTTGCAACAACCTTTCCGTATTGTGTAATTTCCCATGAGCATTCCAATCTGGAAAGATAGATAAAATCATATAGATTTGTTACTTCAAAGATACCACTTTGTAAGTCTACCGCTTTGACACGGACAGGTTGCATAACATATTTCAACTCAGTGAGTCCCGGCATGGGGGTGACATCGGGAGCTACAAGCCCGTCACAGCAAAAATTGCCGTCGTGATGCTTCTCGCCAAAATCTCCGCCGTATAAATATTTCGCTTTGCCGTCCGGGGTCCTGCCTGCATAGATACCGTGGTTAAACCATTCCCAAACGAAGCCACCGCTGAAGTTGGGGTACTTATAAATTAAATCCCAATAGTCTTTTAAATCGCCCGGACCGTTGCCCATTGCATGGCAGTATTCGCACAGCACCAGAGGTCGGGAATCCTCTGAGGTGGAACAATATTTTTCACACCATTCGGGTGACGCATACATTCTGCTAACGATGTCGACATCAGACTCAAAAATATTTTTTTCGGAATCGTAATGCTGCTGTTCATAATGAACAGGTCTGCTGCTGTCAATCGACTTTACGTTTTCGATAGCTTTATCGAAATTACATCCGAAACCAGACTCGTTTCCCATGCTCCAGGAAATGACGCAGGGATGATTTTTGTCGCGCTCAACCATCAACTCCACACGTTCGGTGAATTGATGTTCCCAGTTTGGATCATTACACAATATATTTCTTATAATTCCGCTGTTTGGCAAGTTTCCCATACCGTGAGTTTCGATATCGGCCTCATCCATAATATAAAAACCATATTTATCGCAAAGCTCGAGAAATCTCGGGTCGTTGGGATAATGTGAAGTGCGTATAGCGTTAATGTTGTGGCGCTTCATCAGCTCAAGGTCTTTTGTCATGTCGGCGATGGTGCAGACATAGCCGGTTTTTGCATTAAAATCGTGACGGTTTACACCTTTTAATTTTATTGGGCGACCGTTAAGCTTTAAAACAGAATTTTCTATTTGAACTTCTCTGATTCCAATTTGATTCGGAATTATTTCGCTTGCGGCTTCGATAACAACCTTATATAAATCGGGCGTCTCTGCACTCCATAAAAGCGGCGATTCCACATTTATTGAAGCTATGCCATTGCTGTCAAACGTTGTGACTTCAACTTTTTCACCATATGGATTGAAAACGGTTAAAATTGCATCCTCTGGATTAAGGCATTTGAGTTCAACTGTTATATCGGCAGTTTTATAGTCGTCTGCAATCGTAGTTTTAACAAAAAAATCTTCAATATGCCCTTTTGGACGGGCAAGCAGATAAACATCCCTGAAAATTCCCGAAAGACGCCATTTATCTTGATCTTCTAAATAACTTCCATCGCACCATTTGGGCACAACAACTGTCAGACGGTTTTTGCCGTGTCTGATATATTGGGAAATTTCAAATTCGCTGGTCATATGCGAAATCTGGCTGTATCCAACAAATACTTCATTGATATAAAGGTAAAGACTAGAATCCACACCTTCAAAAACTATGTATTTTTGAAGACCTTCCCACTGCTCGCTGACACTGAAATCCAGTGCATAAACACCTGTCGGATTTTCAGCTGGGATATGAGGAGGGTCAACAGGAAATGGATAATTTGTATTTGTATATTGCGGAGCGTCAAAACCATGCAACTGCCAACAAGACGGAACATAAAGTTTGTCCCATGTATTTATATTTTCGTCGGCAGAAGTTATGCTGCTCGGCACATCTTCAAATGAATCAAAATATGTAAATGACCATTTGCAGTTTGATAAAAGTTGAAAGCGATTATTGACTTCTCTGCAGTTTGCAAGGGCATCGTCAGGATTACTGTATGGAATATAATAAGACCTGCCTGCCTCAGTACCAACGCGAGTGACAAACATATCCTCGTGAAATTTTCTGTCTAACATAATAAGCTCCATTTCGCCGCGCAACGGCCAAGTTTTTGCATAAAATATATATTGATATTTAGGCATTTAAAATATGATTGGTTTCAGAAACAACCTTGCCGTCTTGTTTGTATATTCGAGCAACTCGTTTGCTTATGTTGCAAGTTATTTCATAATTAATCGTTTCGCAAATTGTGGCAATATCATCCGCTGTAACAGAATTGTGTCCGTCACTGCCCATCAGTATAACTTCTTGACCGACTGTGACGTTTTCAATATTGCTGATATCAATTATTGTTTGATCCATGCAAACACGCCCGACAATGTTTGCCACTTTTCCTCCGACCAGGACCTTTCCGCGATTTGACAAAT